>JBILXQ010000432.1:0-2883 GCA_044378375.1 Planctomycetota bacterium | reverse complement strand
GACGCCCAAAGCCGGACGCTAGCGCGCCGCGGCCCGTGAACGCAACACATGGACGACGAACCCGTCCATGGCGTGCGCGTGCGGCAACAGACGCAGGGCAGTCCCGTCCAGATTACTTGACAGCCCGTGCAGCTCGGCCGGCAACCACTCGCGCTGCGGCAGTGCTTGCATTCCATCCTCGGACACCAAGCGCGCGACGACGCCCTCGTTCTCCGCGGCGAGCGGAGTGCATGTGGCGTAGATCAGCAAGCCGTCGGGCTTCAACCACCGCAAGGCTTCGCGTGCGATCGCGTACTGTTGTGCCGGCAGGCGCTCCAACATGGCTTGATCCACGCGGCGCGCAACATCGGGCTTGCGGCGCATGGCTCCCAGGCCGCTGCACGGCGCATCGACCAACACGCGTGCCGCACGCCCTTCGATCGCGCGCAAGACCGGATCAAGGGCCGCAGGGCTGGACGCGTCCGTCGAACGCGGCGCTTCCTGCACCAACAGATTGAAGGCTTGAGCGCGTGCAGCACGCTTGCGCAATTCGGTCAATCGGCGCAGGCCAATGTCGAGCGCGACCACGCGACCACGCGTGCCCAGTTGCGCACACAACGCCAAGGTCTTGCCACCACTGCCCGCGCACGCATCCACAACCGGTGCGGAACGCGTCGGAGCGACCACCTGCGCCACCAGTTGGCTGGCTTCATCTTGCACTTCGTAGAGTCCTTCTTCCCACGCCTTCGACATGGGCAAGGGCCCCGTGCCGAGCACGCGCAGACCGACGGCGCTCCAAGTGCACGGCTCCGTGGCGATGCCCTCGGTCTCCAAACGTGCGCGCAGCTCGTCGCGTGAGATACGCGCTTGATTGACGCGCAGGCACAACGGTGCGGCCTTCCAACTGGCGTTCAGGAACTCCAGCGTGCCCGCTCCTAACGTACCCTCCAAAGCGGCGGCCACCTCATCCTTGACTGAGCCGCGCTGACCGAGGCGCGCCGCAGGGCTGCCGTACTCCAGAATACGCGTCTCGCGCTGACGCAACTCCTGAACGTCCACACCAGCCCGAGCCAGTTCAGAGTCGGCAGCCGGCTCGCCTTCCAACGCGCGAATGGCCGCGAGCATCAACTCGGGCGTGCGGATGCTGTTCGCAATGCGCGCCAAACGCGCCTCGCCGGCCAGCAAGCGCCGCACATCGCGCACGAGGACACCGCGCGGCGCCCCCCGCATGCCGGCGGCATCACAGGCTTGTGCCAAAGAAGCACCTTGCACGATCGCTTCCCAGGCTGTGGAGAGTCCATGCTGCCTCATTGCGGGCGCTCCAAGTGCATCACCACTTCCATGTGAGGAGTATGCGGGAACATGTCAAGCAGATCGATGCGCAGGCAGTTCCAACCTGCACGCACGAGGGCTCCTGCATCACGAGCCAAAGTGGCTGGATCACACGACACATGGCGGATGTGCGTAGGCCGCAAGCGCACCAGTTGCTTCACGACAGCCTCGCCCAAGCCAGCACGCGGCGGATCGACCAAGACAGCATCGGGGATGCGCGCTTGGCGCGACAACCACACCTGCACATCACTGTGCGTGAAGCGCGCGCCTTCAAGGCCCAAACGCAACGCGTTGATGCGCGCGGTGCGCACAGCAACGGCATCCAGCTCGATCCCATGCACCATTCGTCCACGAGCCGCCAGCGGCAAAGCGAAAAGCCCCGAGCCAGAATACAAGTCGAGTACTTCGTCTCCGTCCAGACCGCTGGTGGCACGGTCAACCAAACTGGACAGTAGCTGAGCGTTGCCTTGCTGGAAGCCGCGCAGCGGGAACTCCAGCGGCAACCCTTGCACCATGCGGCGCACGCGGCGATCTGCATCGCGCACATCCAACGGTGCGTCAGCGCGGTCTTGCGCGCTGAAGCTCGCGCCAGGCACGGCGCCAGTAGCCGACTCGTCCAAACAGGCTGTGGCGGAGCGCGCTTCCCGCGGCAAGGCCACGGTCCCGTTCTTCAAGCCCAACAACAACTCCCGCAAGCGCGGAGCGAGAATCGGGCAGTCGTCGACTTCGACCAAGTCATTCGTACCGCGCGCGCGATAGCCGAGCACGGCTCCCGCACGCCACGCGCCGGTCAGCCACTCAGCCTTTGAACGCCAACCTAGATCGTCACCAGCGACGACATGGATCTCCGGCCACTCGCTGTGACGCCCCATGCGCCGCAACAAATCGGCCAAGAGTTCGCGCTTGGCAGCACGCTGTGCGGCCACATCCCAACCCATCCACGGGCAGCCACCACACGCTTGGCTGTGCGCGCAAGGGCTCGCAACGCGCGTAGCAGCGGGCTCGAGCACCTCGACCTCCACCGCCTTGGCCCATGCCTCTTTGCCGCGCACCAAACGCGCGCTCACGCGGTCGCCTGGAAAGGTCCGCGGCACGAACACCACGAGCCCGTCGACATGGGCCACACCATCGCCACCGGGGGCGACGCGCTCGATCTGCAACTCTACGCGCGTCTCCATAAGGGCGATGAGTCTAGAGTACGCAGCGAGGGCCGACCACCACGCAGGTGCTCGGCCCTCGCTTTGCGCAGCTCTACGAAAGAGTGCGTCGTGCTCTCAGGGTTGCCAGGTCAACCACCAACCGTTGGTGAGGTTGAAGGTCTCCGGCTGGCAGTACGCCGCAGCGTTGCGGTACCACAGTTGGTAGCTGCGGCTAGTGCCAGCCGTCGCACCACCGCGCACCGACACGGACAACTCGCCAGCCGCCGGGTAGCTCGAGCCGCCCGATACGTTGTTCTTGGTGCCCAAACGCACCACCGTGCCGCCTGCGCAACGCAAGCCGTCGCCGAAGGCAGTTCCCAGACCACCGTTCGCTTGCGTGGTGCCCTGGAAGTACAAGGCCGAGCTGTTCGGC
>JBILXQ010000431.1:0-2886 GCA_044378375.1 Planctomycetota bacterium | reverse complement strand
CAAACGCGCCAAGCGCGGGTGCGCCGCCATACGAGCCAAGTCCTTGCCTAAGGCTGTCAAGTGTCCCGCATCCACGACACGCAACTCTTCCAACAAGGCATGAGCCGCCGACAAGGCCGTCTCTTGCGGTGCTTCGTACCAAGGGAACGCACGCACGTCGCGTTCGCCGAAGTCCAACAACTGCAAGACAGGGCCTGCCAAGTCCACGCGTCGGATCTCGGGCTCCGTCTCTTCCTGCAGCGAACGCTGCATGCCGGCACTCCACAAGCGCAAGCACCATCCAGGCGCCGTACGACCGGCGCGACCGGCGCGCTGATCCGCTGACGCACGCGAGATGCGCTCCAACTCCAGCCGGTCGAGCCCCACGCCCGGATCAAAACGCGCCACGCGAGCCCAGCCAGAGTCGACGACTGCCGTGACACCGTCCACCGTGACCGATGTTTCCGCCACATTGGTGGCCAAGATGACACGGCGCTGTGCTTGCTTGCGCAGCGCGCGATCCTGTGCCTCGGGCGGGAGATCGCCATACAGCTCGCACAGCAAGACACCCTTGCGCTGTGCCAAGCCTTCCAGCTCGTGCTTCGTGCGTTGGATCTCGCCCACACCGGGCAAGAAAGCCAAGACATCGCCTGCGGTTTTGTCCAAAGCTTTGGACACACCTTGAGCAACCTGCGGGGGAAGCGGCCCTTCATCATCGCGTGGGGAGTACTCAATCTCCACGGGATACGAACGACCTTCACTCTCGACGACGGCAGCGTTGCCAAGCCAAGCGGCGAGCTTGTGCGGCTGCAAGGTCGCGGACATCACCACTACCTTGAGGTCGGGCCGCACCTCACCCTGAATCCGCCGCACCATGGCCAGCGCCAAGTCGGTGTCGAGGTTGCGCTCATGGAACTCGTCGAAGATGACGACGGAGATGCCCTCCAAGAACGGGTCGTCTTGCAGGCGGCGCACCAGCAGACCTTCGGTCACCACCAAAACCCGCGTGCGCGCCGAAGCCTTGCGATCGAGCCGCACGGCGTAGCCAATCTCCTCGCCCAATTCGCCACCACGCTCTTGGGCCATGCGGCGCGCCGCGGCACGCGCAGCCACGCGCCTTGGTTCAAGCATCACGACTTGGCCCGCACCGGCAAGCCCTGCATCCAACACAGCCGTGGGCACGCGTGTGGTCTTGCCTGCTCCGGTCGGCGCCCTCAACACCACGCAAGCATGCGTGTGCAACGCAGCCAAGAGCTGCGGCAGCGCCTCATCGATCGGAAGCCGTTGGAGCGGAGCGGGCATCGGCGCGTTAGTCTACGCCGCCACGCGATGAGCACACCCACTGACTGGACCAATGCGACGATCGTGGCCCGACGCGTCGTCAATGCGCGCTGCCTCGTGATCCATGTACGCCCCGATAGCGGGCATGTGCAGCAGTTCCTGCCGGGGCAGTTCGTCCAACTGGGACTGCCGCGCTTGGATGTGCCGCCTACGCCCGAAGGACGCGTGCGATTGGTCAAGCGCAGCTACTCGCTCGCGAGCGCTCCGCACGAGATCCAAGCCTATGAGCTGTGCCTTGCCTTGGTCGAGACGGGCCAGCTGACGCCGCGCCTTTGGCCGCTGCAGGTAGGCGACCGCCTCTGGTGCGATGATGCACCCAAGGGGCACTTCACCTTGGAGCGCTTACCCGGTGACGCGCCGCTGGTGTGCTGTGCAACCGGCACGGGCATTGCCCCGTTTGTGGCCATGCTGCGCGCCGCGCGTCACGCAGGTGTGTCACGCCGTTTTGTCATGATCCACGGCGTGCGCGAGCCTAGCGACTTGGCCTACGATGACGAGCTGCGCGGCGCCGGCTGCACCTACATTCCGTTGTGCACGCGCGCCGGTGCAGACTGGCAAGGCATGCGCGGGCGTGTGCAGGTGGCGCTGACGCGCTGGCACGAGACCACCCCCGAGCTGGCGGACCTGCCACTAGATCCGCAGCACGCGCATGTCTTGTTGTGCGGCAATCCCGCGATGATTGACGAGGTGCGCGACCTGCTGGTGCAGCGTGGCTACACGCTCGACACAGCAAAGGCCCCGGGCACGCTGCACTTTGAACGCTATTGGTAGCGCCCAGTCAGCCCCAAGCGCTCTGCGTGGGGGCGTAAAGCGGTGATGACGAACTGAATGTGTTCGGTCAGATCCACACCCAAGAGCTGCGCGCCAGCGCGCACCTCATCGCGCTCCACTTTGGCAGCGAAACGCAGGTCCTCCAACTTCTTGATCACCGACTTCACCTCCAGCGTGTGGATGCCGCCTTGGCGCACATGGCAACACGCACCGACAAATCCGGTCAGCTCATCACAGGCAAGCAGCGCCTTGTCGAGCGCAGACACATGCGCCACACCCCACTTGGTGTAGTGCGCCGAGACAGCATGCGCTAGGTCGGCTTCCCCACGCTCACGCAACCAGTGCACGATGCGCTGAGGATGCTCGGCCGGCCACGCCTCCCAATCGGCGTCATGCAACAGACCTGCGAGCCCCCACGCCTCCACATCCGCTGGCCCCGCCCCGTAGCGCACAGCAGCGGCACGCATGACCGCCTCGACGGCAAGGCCATGCCGCACGAGGCCTTCGCCCTGCGTCCACGTTGTCAGCAATTCCCACGCTTCATCCCGGGTTAGCTTGCTCATGCGTTGTGCTCCTCAGCTCTTGCCTTTGCGTCGTTTAGTGACTGCCTCGCGCAACAGGAACTCGATGTGCGCATTCAGCGAGCGAAACTCTGCATCTGCCCAGCGCTTCAACTCCGCGTGCAATTGCGGCGACAAGCGCAGCAGCAGAGCTTTACGCTCGCCGCTGGGCTCTTCGTGCTTGTCGTCGTCGTGCTTGGCTGCCACGAGGTGCACCTGGCGCGGGGTCGATCGG
>JBILXQ010000052.1:0-10125 GCA_044378375.1 Planctomycetota bacterium | reverse complement strand
TAGAAGCGGAACCACCGTCGCTGCCGCCACCTCCGCCGCAGGACGCAAAGAGAGACAACAGTGCGGCGCCGAACCAGGCCAAGGATGTGAGCTTCATATGCTGGGCTCATCGGTCCTCAGGATCTCGGGACTAAAGACGAAAGTGGAACTTCTTTCTCAGTGCTGCGGCGCTGCCGCAGGCAAGGTGCGTACCCGCACCGAGCGATCAAACACCACGCGATGCTCCTCTGTGGCCCCGTCGGTGGCGTAGATCGCCCACTCGCCGGTCTTGAACGAATCTTCGTAGGATCCGCGCTCGGCGAGCGTGCCGTCCGCGCGCCAGCCGCTCCACTCGCCGCAACGTTCGCCGTTGCGCGCCGGACCTTCATAGGCTTTGGCGCCGTTCTCATGCCAGAAGGTCATCATGGTGACGACATCAGCACCGCGGTACTCGGTGCGCGAACGCGCCACGCCATTCGGCCAGTAGCGCGTCCACACAGCGTGCGGCTGACCATCTTTCCATTCGCGCTCCCACTCGAGAGTGCCAGCGGCGAACCAGATGCGCTCGCGACCATGCTGCACGGCACGCTTGCCCGGTTCGACCTTGACGGTCCATTCGCGTTGCAGGCGCCCCGTACCGGGATGACGCTCCTTCAACACTTCATAACGCAAAGTCGCGGTCGTTGCAGGCGCAGGTGCCGGCATGGGAGGCGCCGACTTGCAGGCCACCAAACCCAAGCCCAGCAAAAGCAGCGTGACCCTCATAGTTTGTGATCCAAAACGGCTCGCAGCAGCAGCGTGAAGGCTTGCTGCGACCAACTGCGGTACTGCGGAGCGAAGCCGAAAAGGTCAACAGTGCCGGCACCGTGTTGCACGCGCACCCAAGCACCCTGTCCCTCGATCAGCTCGCCACCTTTGATCCAACCGGACTGCAACAGCTGCGTCGGCGCATAACGCACCATCGTCAAGGCCTTTTGACCACGCTTCTCGAGCTTGTCCTTGTCGAGCTTGAAGGCCGCCGAACGCGAGAAGAACACACTCACCGAGGCTGGCAAGCCGAGCACGACGCGATGGTCCTCAGGCACGCAACGCAGCACCGAGCCAGGACACGCAAAGTCCTTGGCAGCATCGCCGCGTGTGACTTCTACCACTCCCAAGTCCAGCGCTTCGATGGCCCAGCGCGCCGAGGCTCCCACCGCGATCAAGTGACCGCCGCCGCGCACGAACTCTTCAATGCGTGCAGCACCCTCGGGATCCAAGCCGCCGGTCAACTCTTTGGGCGCCGAACCTTCAGGACGGCCACGATCGAGCTCGCCGCCACTCGTGCCGGGCAAGATGAGGTGCTCGGCTTCGATGCGTCCCGTGCGCAAGTGTTCATTGCGCACGGTGGTGTAGCTCAGGCCAAAGTGCTCGAGGAACCAGCGCATCCAGCCCTCGTCCATGTCACCGCTCCACGGCGAATAGACAGCGATCACGGGCTTGCTTCTTTGGACTTCAGCGCGCAATGCATCGGAGTCGCGCTGCCAGGTGAGGGCCTCCACCTTGGCAACGGCGTCGTCCGCACTGGTGACGCGCCGCGTGGCAGCTTGGAACGGCTGCACCACTTCCACCCGCTCCAGGCCAAAGAGCAACGGCAGTGTCCAACCAGCTACGTCGTAGGGCGCTTTGCTGCTGGGATAGCGTTGGATCTCCAAGAGATCCTTGGCGTGACGGCCATACGGCTGGTCGCGGCGAATGACCACCGTGCCAGCAGGGTAGGTGCGCCCATCCGCGTCAAACGAACTTGTCGCCACATCGACTTCGACTGCGGTGCGCAACAAGGCGTCCACCAAGCGGCGCAAGGCACCGCGGTCCTGACCGTTCGGCGGAAAGATCCAACCGCGCGGAGCTTCGTCGCAGCCAAGGGCGAGGGCACGCTGGGCCGCGTCCAACGAGTTCGTCAACCACACTTGACGCTCACGCGCGAGCGACCCCAACAACGAACGACCGAAGGCGAGTTCGTACTCCACGATGTCGCGCAGGCGCCACCAACCACCGGGCCACGGATCCAAGAACGAGTTGGACGGCCGGTAGCCCTCGACACCATCCGGCTCGGATAGCTCGGTGCGCGGCTGAAAAATCGGTGTGGCGAGCTTGCAGCTCGCGGCTTCGGTCAAGAGTCCGATGATGTTGTGGCGCACAGGCACGTTGCGATTGCCGCCGTTCCACCACATGTCATAGGTACCACCGGTGGCCACACCGCTGTAACCGGCACGCGTGAGATCGAACACCGCGCGCGTACCCAACAAGCTAATGCCACCAACGATCGTGGGATCCAAGTTGGGATTGAGAGGATCACGGAACGGGGGCACGAACAGGCGCTCCTTCTTGGAGCCTTGCTGGTGCACATCCCAATACACCGTGGGACGCCAGCGCATGTACAGCTGCTCGGTCACTAGGCGCGTCTCATTCAAGGACAACGCGAACCAATCGCGGTTGTTGTCGTGTCCTGCGTACAACTGGTACAGCTGGGGCAGTTCCGTGGCCTCGAAGGGCGTGCCCACATGCTGCATGTACCACTGCGCCACTTCGTCCATGCCGTCGGGATTGATCGACGGCGCAATCACAACCACCAACTCTTCGCGCGCGCTCTTGTACGGCTCGGCATCGCTGGTCGCGAGTTCATAGGCGAACTGCATCGCGAACTGCGGCGAGGCACACTCGGTGGAGTGCATGTTGCAAGAAATGAAGAGGATCGCGCGCCCTTTCGTCAGCGCTTCGGCGAGCACTTCAGGACTGGCGCCACGCGGATCCGACAAGCGCCGCGCGTAAGCACGCACTTCATCCAAGCGTGCAAGGTTTGCCTCCGAACTGATCGTGGAGAGCACAAACGGACGACCCTTGGTGCTGGTGCCGATCGTCTCGGTGAGCACACGCGGACTGGCTTGGTCCAACTGCTCAAAGTAGCTGCTGACGGTCTTCCAATCAGGCAGATACGAATCCTTGGCCAGCGGGTGACCCAAGTGTTGTTCGGGCGACCGGACCTGAGCGGCACGGAGGGCTGGGACCGGCAGAACGAGTGCGAGGAGGAGCAGAGCTGTGCGCACGAGCATGCCGCGATCCTAGAAGATCGACGGTCAGCCGCCCAGCTTCAGACCCAAGTCCTCGGGCAGGATCTCATCCTTGGCGAACACACTCGCACGTCGCAGGACATTCTCCAATTCGCGCACATTGCCCGGCCAACGCTGCGCTTCCAACACTTGCAGGGCGGCGACTGACAAGCCCACTTGACGGCCGGTTTCGGCATTGCAACGCCCCAAGAAGAAGTGCGCCAGGTGCGCAACATCCCCCTTGCGCTCGCGCAAGGCCGGCAACTGCAAGCTGACCACATTCAGGCGGAACCACAAGTCCTCGCGGAAGGTGCCCTGTTTGCACATCGCGGCCAGATCCTTGTTGGTCGCGGCCACGACGCGCACATCGACCTTGTGTGTCTTGTTCGAACCTACAGGGCGGACCTCGCCTTCCTGGAGCACCCGCAGCAGCTTGGCCTGCATCGCCAAGGGCATATCGCCAATCTCATCCAAGAACACCGTGCCACCGTTGGCGGCCGTAAAGTGTCCTTGACGGTCGCCGGCGGCCCCCGTGAAGGCTCCGCGCACATGACCGAACAGCTCGCTTTCCAGCAGGTTCTCAGGTACAGCGGCACAGTTCTCAGCCATGAACGGCTTCTTGGCGCGCTTGCTCTGCTCGTGCAACGCACGCGCGACCAATTCCTTACCCGTACCTGTCTCGCCCAAGATCAACACCGACACATCCGAGGGCGCAACCTTGCCGATCAACTCGAACAGCGCGCGCATCTTGGGGCTGTCGCCCACAAGGCCGTACCGCATCGGTACCGCAGCCGCCGGCGCCGCCGCGGGGCTGGACTGCAGTTCGCGCCAAGCAGCCTCTAGCTCGGCGAAACGGCCAGCAGCTTTGGCTTCGGCCACCAGAGCAGCCAGTTGTCGGCGTAGGTCATCCATTGTCATCCGAGCTTCGTCAACTTCGCGTACTGGAGCAAGAGGTGCTTCACGCCATGCGCAGGAAAGCGCACGCTTGCCCGTGCGTTCACGCCGGCGCCCTGCAACGCCTCGATGGTGCCCTTGCCAAAGTGATCGTGTTGCACGCGGTCACCGACCTTGAGACTCGTCGCCGCGGGCTCGAAGCGACCGAGCATCTCTTCCGAGCTGCGCGTGTCCTCTTCCTCCTCTTCGGCACCACCGGGGATCTCGGCGAGGAACCGCGAGGCCTCGCGATAGGTGAACTGACCGAAGTGGTTGCGCGTCTGGGCGTGGGTCAACCACAACTTGTCCTGCGCGCGCGTGACACCCACGTAGAAGAGCCGACGCTCTTCCTCCACCGCTTCGTCGCCACCATCTTGCAGGGCGCGCACATGCGGCAGGAGCTCCTCTTCGCAACCAGCAATGAAGACCAAAGGGAACTCAAGACCCTTGGCCGAGTGCAAGGTCATCAGCGTGACCTTGCCGCCTTGTTCGACAGAGGTGTCCATCTGGTCCACATCGGCGACCAGGGCGATCTCTTGCAAGAAGCCGCGCAAACCGCGCGAGCGCTCATCTTGCGAGGTGGGATCCACCGGGACTTGACTAGCCGCGAGGTCGTACTGCTCTGCATGCGTCAGCAGTTCTTCGACGTTCGCCTCGCGATCCACCTGCTGGTCGTCTTCCATCTCCGCCAACCACACCTCACGGTTGATCAGCTCCAGAATCTGCGTGAAGGCCACTCCAGCATCCAAGTCCTTCAACCACGCAAGTTGATCGAGCAACGCTGCAAAGCCCTCCAATCCACCACGGCCGCGACCGCGCACCAGCGACAGCGCCTCGGTCGAACGAATCGCGCGCGACAGTGGGATGCGCCGGTCCTTGGCGAACTTGGCCAGCGTCTCCACGCTCTTATCGCCGATGCCGCGTTGCGGCACATTCACCACGCGCAAGAAGGCCACATCATCCGCGGGATTGACGACCAGCTTGGCGTACGCGATCAGGTCCTTGATCTCGCGACGCTCGTAGAACTCGAGGCCACCGACCACTTGGTACGGCACGCGTGCCATGCGCAGCGCCGATTCCAGCGCGCGCTGCATGAAGTTCACACGATAGAACACGGCGACATCTTTGGCCTGCACACCGCTGCGCAACTGCGCGCGAATGCGCTCCGCAATGGCATCGGCCTCATCGTTCTCATCGGCACAAGTCAAAAGCCCGATCGGCTCCCCTTCGCCGCGTTCGCTCCACAGATCCTTGGGCTTGCGCGAGCTGTTGCGCTCAATCAAGGCCTGCGCTGCACGCAAGATGGTCATCGTCGAGCGGTAGTTCTGCTCCAAGCGCACCGTGCGCGCTTGCGGCCAATCACGCTCGAAATCGAGGATGTTGCGGATGTCCGCCCCGCGCCAGGCGTAGATCGACTGATCCGGATCACCACACACCGCGAGGTTCCCATGCGCAGACGCGAGATGCTTGGCCAATAAGTACTGGGCATGGTTCGTGTCCTGATACTCGTCAACCATCACATGCAAGAACCGATGAGCATAGGCATCGCGCAAGCCCGGGTGTTCGTCGAACAAGCGCAGCGTTACCAGCAGCAAGTCATCAAAGTCGAGCGCGTTCTGACGCTGCATCGCCTCTTCATATAGCCGCGCAACCTTCTCCAGCACCTCGAGCTCGATCTCCATGCCCTCGGGCACTTCCACGCGCTCCACGCCGCGGTTCTTGCGATCGGAGATCCAGCCGCCCACCATCGAAGGACGAAAGCGCGTGACATCGTAGTCCGCTTCCTTGATCAGCCGCTTGAGCAACTGGTTCTTGTCCCCCGTATCGTAGATCGTGAAGTCACGTGTCCACACACCGAGCATCTCGATATCGCGGCGCAAAATGCGTGCACACATCGCGTGGAAGGTCGAGATCCACATCCCTTGCACCGGCACCAACTGCTCGACGCGTTCCTTCATCTCGCGCGCAGCCTTGTTGGTGAAGGTGATGGCCACAATGCGCCACGGCTCGACTCCACACTCACGCACCAGATGGGCGATGCGGCGCGTGACCACGCGCGTCTTGCCGGATCCAGGACCAGCCAAGATCAAGAGCGGACCTTGCTCTACCTGCACGGCCTCGCGCTGCGCGTCGTTCAGACCATCCACCAGACTCGGGGAGGCGCCCCCCCACAGCGTGCCCTGTCCGTGCTTGGATCCCTGTTCATCGTTCGTGCTAGCGGCCATCGCGAGGCGAGATCGTACCGCGCCACGACGAGCGAGGCATGACTTCGGGCGTCGAACCTCTAAGATGCAGGCATGACGGGCTCCGATCGCACGGCTGCACGCGCGGCCTTGGTGTTGGCGACCTTGGTGCTAGCCGCCGCCGTGGCTCTGCGCCTCGTGGCCTTGGATCGGATGTTGCCGCACGTGGTCGAGCCGGATGCGTTCTGGGCGTACCACCTGATGGAGATGCGTGGCGAAGTCGTGCCTGACGGCGTCGACTACCGCGAGCGCTACCCGTCACTTGTGCCCACACTCTTGGCGCGCTTTGCGCCGCCCACAGCACTGGCGAGTGTCGACGACGCTCTGGCTGCTGCGGCCCAACCTTTCGTGCTCGTGCGTGGCGTTGCAGCCTTGTGCGGTGTGCTGCTGGCGTTCCTGACTTGGCGCTTGGCTAGGCGCTGTGTCGATCGTTGGACAGCACTTGTGGCCGCTGCGTTGGTGGCGATTAGCCCTCTAGGGCTGTTGTGCAGCACCCAAGCGCGCCCGCACGCAGTGGTCGCAGCTGGCTGTGCTGTGACCGTGCTCGCCTGCGTGCGTTTGGTGGAACGCACAAGTGTGTGGAGATTGATGTGCGCATCAGCCGCAGCGGGCCTAGCTATCGCTTCGTTGCAGAACGGTGTCTTCGCGCTTACACCCTTGGCCATCGCGGCATGGATGGCCTATCAAGGCTGGCGACGGTGGGTGATGCCGATGCTGGCGTGCACGGGCGCACTGGCTGCAGGACTTGTGTGGTGGCCCAGCCTGCCACAGCTGGTAGATGGCGCCGTCCGCTTGGGAGGCAGTGGCGCGCACGAGCTCGCGGGCGCGCAGTACGACGGCCAAGGCTTCTTGGTCGCCGCGCGCCTGTTGTTCGAGCATGACCCTTGGCTTGCTCCTCTGGCTGCCTTGGGCACCGTGGTGTTGGCACTACGCATGCGTCGCACCGCAGTGCCGTCGGTGGTGTGGCTGCTGCTGGCTCATGCACTGCCCTATGCCGTGGTCAGCGGCCTCAATCGCGAGTTCTACGAGCGCTTCTTGCTGCCTTTGCAGCCCGTCTTCTGCATCAGCGCCGCAGTGGCGCTGACATGGCTGGTCCAGCAAGCCGCGGCCCGTGGAGGCGCACCGTGGGTAGCACCGTTGCGCGCCTTGGCCCTAGGCGTCGTCCTTCTCTCGGTCGCGTTGCCACTCGCGGGGGCGGCGGCTTGGTGGCGTTTGTCCAGTACTCCTGACAGCGTGGAGGAGGCGTTGATGCAACTCCCCAGTGGAAGCGTTGCGACGACACCGGTGCTGGCGTTGCCGGCGCTACTGGATGACGCCTCGCTGCAGGCTCTCGCAGCCGAACGTGATGGACATGTGGTGCCATGGATCGCATGGCAAGCAGTCCATCGCCAAGCCATTGCGCACCTGCCCAACCGCGCCTGGCGTCCCATGCCGGCACGCGTCGCCAAGCCCGGGCCTGATGACGCCTCGCGTTGTGATGCTTGGCTCGCCGAGGTTCAACCACAGGTCTATGTGGCCGAAGTTTCCCGCCGCACGACGCTCAGCCCGGCGGCCGGCCGGCTGTACTTGCTGGCAGGCGGCGGCACGGATGCGCGCCTAGAGCAAGTTGTCTTGACCTACCAAGCCATCCCCCACTACTTCCGGCGTCTGTTGGAAGCCAAGCAGTTCGGGCCGCCTCTGGTTTGGGCGGCGCGATAAGCGCGGCTAGCATAGGGACATGCTTCCCACGCGTGGGTTGAACGCACAGGATGGAGTACCGGACCGGGTACTCGAGCGCTTGCTGGAGCGGCATGCTCCGCGGCGCCTGGAACGGCCTGTCTTGGAAGCCGGCACCGACAAGTTTACTTTACAGGCCATGATCGAAGCGCGCGGCTGGCGCTGGATTGGCGTGCACCACGCGGCGCGACTGGCCGATGAAGCCCAACCCTTAGCCTCTCAGGTGGAGGTCCAAGCTGACCTGCGGCGCCTGCCCTTTGGCGACGATGCCTTTGACTTGGTGCTGTCGCGTGCCCTGCAGCGTCCGTGGGAGGATGACCACTCCTATGCGTTGCTGGTGTCGGAACTGGTCCGCACCAGCCGCGGCTTGATCGTGGCTGCTTGGTGGGACGGCGAAGCGCTGCGGCCACGCATGCCGTGGCCACGCCACACCGCGCGGCGGCGTGGACTGCAGCGCGCAGCCTTGCGCGAGCTGTTCGAAGATGCGGGAGCTTCCGTGGTGGAGTGGCGCCACTCGTTCCGTTTTGTGTCGCAAAACGCATGGCTTGTGGCGCGCAAGCGAGCCGCAGTGCAGCGCCCTGTGATCCAGCGACCACTCTTGCAGGCGGCCTTGCCGCACACACGCCTTGGTCCGTTGGGAGCGTGAGGTCGCAGGTGGCCGGTTGCTGGTGGTGGGCTGGCGCAGCTCGACCATGGAAGCCGCGCAGGAACGCTTTCTTGCTTTCCTCGCGAACGACTCGCCCAAGCAGCGCGCACGCGAGTCGCTCGATGGTTGGGATGCGTGGATCGAGGCCGAGAAGGTCGGGGGCGCGCGAGGCGTGGCCGCAGCTGCACTCCAAGCATGGGGACGCGATCCTGAACGGTTGCGCGAGTACACCTTGTTGTCGTGGCAAACAGAGCGACTTCTACCTGTCGTCTTGCCGCTCGCCGGTTGTGCGTACTACCGCGATGGTGTGCTGCACAGTCAGTTGCACGCGGCGCGTTGGACCGAACATGAAGGCACGCTCGCCGCGGCTGTGGCTCGGCACGACCCGCGTTGTGATTCTTGGTTGAGCTACTTAGGCCGCGAAGCAGCGCGGTTGCACACCCTGCGCTGTTACCACGGCAACTTGGCGCCAGAGCGCATCTTGATCGCCGCACCGGGTGCGTTGCAGCCGCTGGTGTGGTGCGGCAGTGGCCGCGGCAGCCTGCGTCAGTTCCGTCCCAACGCACGGCCTGAGCTCGACCTCGTGCTGCAACACCTTACGAAACACAGCAAGCCGGACAGCTCGTGGCCATCCGGCTTGCTAGATGCATACCGCGCGGCGCGCGCGACGCTCAGTCCGTCTTGAGGCTGACCTTGGTCGTACCCTTGAAGGAGATGATCTGCTTCATCGTGTGGCTTTCACCGCCAGCATCGATGTTGGCATTGGTCGTCATCGAGAACGAAGTCGGGCCTTCCAGCTCGTACGCTTGCAGGCGATTCGACTCCGGATTCCAGTGCAGCTCGCCCTTCATTTCGTAGGCGATTTCCAGCTCCTGCGTCGACTCCTCAGCACCCGGACGCTCGGCCTTGGTGGCGACTTCGCACACCACTTCCAACACGGCCAGCTTGGAGCCTTCGCTCTCCTTGAGGCCCTTGTAGGTCAGCGTGATCTTGCCCGACATGTTGTCGCGCATCTGCTGATCCGTGGTGTCTTCCTCGTCGTCCTCATCATCACCTGATTGGATGTGGAGGTCGCCACCAGGAGACACCAACAAGTCAAAGAGCTTGGCATCGACTTCCCACGAGTCGCCCTCTGCCACACCCTTCGTAGGCAACCAAGCGGCGAGGTCGATGTCGGCAGTCTGGTCTGCCAACAGCGCTTCATCGGCCTTCTCTTCGCCCATGAAGGCCGTGGTGTACTCTTCCTTCTCCTTGTCCCAAGTGAACTTGACCTTCTTGCCCTGAAGGCCGCTGCTCTTGTCCTTGGGGTCTTCGCTCTGCTCTTGGTCGCCCATCTTGACCGACTGCTCAACCTTGCCACCGATCGTGTCAAAGCTGCGCACCAAGCTGGTGGCACGCCCGTCGGCGCACTTGACGAACTCATCCGTCACCACGATCTCCGTCGCATCGACGATGGAGATCTCGGGCAACGAACCGCCCGGAGGCGTGATCTCATTGCCATCGATCTCGATGCTCATGC
>JBILXQ010000051.1:0-10158 GCA_044378375.1 Planctomycetota bacterium | reverse complement strand
CTGGGAGTCTTGGCATCGCAATGGCCGGCGCTTCTCAGAGGGCAGTTGGCGCAACGGCTTGCGCGATGGCCTGTGGCATACCTGGTTTGCTGACGGCGGTCCGGCAACGCGCGGGGAATGGAGCACGGGCTTGCGTGAAGGCAGTTGGACCACATGGCATCCCAACGGCGCGCGCGCCTCTCAAGGTGTGTGGGTGGATGGCCGCCGGCACGAGTGGTGGACGACGTGGCATGAAGATGGCCGCATTGCATCCAGCGGCACCTTTGTGGAAGGCGTGATGGAAGGTTGGTGGGAGTCGTGGTGGCCCAACGGTCAGAAACGCTCCGAGGGCGAGCGGCGCGATGGCTTGCGCCAGGGCCCGTGGAAGGAGTGGCACCACGATGGCTCCGCACATGTGGCGTGCATGGGGTTGTATGTCGACGATGTGCTGGTGGAGCGCGTGCGCTTGGATGAGGGCCACACATGAGGAATCTCACCGCCGTTCGCGGACAGTTGCTGGCCCTGGCTCGCGATGCTCTGACCGCCCAGCGCGAGGCCTGTGGTCTGCTGGCGGCCGAACCCAACGGAGACTGGACCGTCTGGCCTGTGCCGAATGTGCTCGCGCCGAATGTGCTCGGGCCAGGGCCTGCGACTCCCGCCGGCTTTGTCATGGACCCCGTCGCCCTTCAGCAGGCTCTGCGGGCCTGTGAGGCCCGTGGCGCGCGTTTGGCGGCCTTTTGGCACTCGCACCCGGGATCTACCGCCCTCCCCAGCAGCGCGGACCGCTACGCTGCTTGGAAAGGAGTTCCGTTCTACATCTGTGCCCCCTGTGCGCAGCCCGCCCTGCGAGCGTGGGTGTGGAGCGGCGAAAGCTCCAGCGACTGCTTTAGGGAAACCCCGCTAGAAGGCGAAGATACGCCCACGCTCACGACCCCTCGTGCGTAGACCACGGCTGCCCATGATGATCCTCCCGTACCTCCTGCTCGCTCTCACGGCTGCGCAAGCCACACCGACCGAAGGGACCGCTCCGGCCGAAGGCCTGACGGTCTTTCTGCATGACAACGGGATGAAGGCCCGCGAAGGCCGCCTCGTAGATGGCCGCCGTCAGGGCTTGTGGAAGGGTTGGCACAAGAACGGCACGCAAGCCTATGAAGGCGCGTTCGATGGGTACCAGCGCGTTGGTCGTTGGACCTATTGGAGCGAAGGCGGCAAGAAGACCGAGGAAGGCGAATGGAAGGACGGTCGCCGTTCGGGCGAGTGGACCTTCTATCACCCGAACGGAGCTGTGCGGCAACGCGGCTTGATGGACAAGGGGCTGCGCACCGGCAAGTGGGAGATGTTCTGGCCCAGTGGCGAACCGAGCAGCGTGGGCGAGTACTGCTTTGACACGCAATGCGGTGTGTGGACCAACTACGAGAAGGGCAAGGTACTGGCCCAAGGTCCCATGGAACGCGATCTGCAAAACGGCTTGTGGGTGCGCTTCCACCCCGATGGTGCCAAGCAGTTCGAAGGCCGTTTTGTGTACGGCAAGGAAGATGGCGAATGGATGCGCTGGCATGCGAACGCGCGCGCGCAGGCGAAGGGCGTCTACACGTTCGGCAAGATGACGGGCGAATGGGTGGGTTGGTACGACAACGGCCAGCGTGAGTACTTCGGCGCCTTTGAGCGTGGCGAGGAGACCGGGTCGTGGACGTACTGGTGGCCCACGGGCCAGAAGAAGTCCGAAGGCTTGTTCGTGGCCGGCAAGCGCAGCGGACCTTGGCGCGCGTGGAACCAAGATGGAACTCTGAATACCGAGCTTTCAGGCGAGTACCGGGAAGGACGCAAGCTATGAGCCTCGTACTATGTGGGTTGGCGTTGGTGGGCGCGCAAGCCGAGGTTGCGCAACCCGTAGAGATGCGTGTGCAGGCCCGCGAGGGAGCCAAGCTCACGCGGCGCATTGAGCTGTCGCATGACTTGCAGCTCGCCAAGATGACCATGGTTGTCGGCGGCGTCGAACAGTTGGCCCAACAGCGCTTGGGTGTCAAAAGTCGTTTACAGATCCTGATGCGCGATGAGGTGCGTCAAGCGACGGCCGCTGGCCCGACCTTGGTGCAGCGCAAGCTCGACGACTGGTTGCTGGAAGCCACGCTCTTGACGGTGACTGGAGGCAAGGAGGTTGCCACCGCCTTGGAAGCCCAATCACCGCTCACCGGCACATCGGTGGTGCACCAGCGCCTCGCGGATGGCTCGTGGGGCCGTCATTATGACGAGCGCGAAAGCAGCGAGGAGTTCCTCGCGCGTTTGGATGCGAGCGCAGATCTGGCCGGTTTTTTGCCGCAGGCAGCGGTTGCTGTCGGCGCCGAGTGGGATGTGGTTCCCAGCTTGCTGACCACGGCCCTCTGTCCTGGTGGTGCCGTGCCTATGCGCTTCACCAAGGGCGAGGACAATCTCTACGCGCGCCAACTGGGCGCAGGTGTAGGTGGTCCTTTGCATGAGGTGCTGCTGCAGGCCGCTTGGGAAGGCACGGTGCGCGCCAAGTTTGTGCGCATCGAGCAAGTTGAGGAAGCGCCGCACGCAGTCATCGAGCTGCGTGTCGAGGTGCAAGCCAAGGCCGATCAAACGCAGTTTGCCAATGAGAACCTAGGCAAGTACGACCTCTTGGATGGCCGTCAAGTCCAGAGCAGCACGACCCAGCTGGCCTTGGATGGGCGCGGAGAGTTGCGCTACAGCCTGAAGGACGGACTCGTGCGCTCGCTGACGCTGGACACCAAGGAACGCGTCAGCAGCGCGGTGCGTGGCGTGCGCAACGACAAGGACGATCTGCAGCAAACGCTCGAGCTGGCGGGCACGCTCAAGCTCGCTTGGACCATCACGCCGGTCAAGCCGCGCAAGCAACCGTCCAAGTAGGATCGCCTGCGCTGTTCGTCCAGCCTCCGCTGTTCGTCCAGCCTCAGGGGCCGTGCACCACCAGCACGGCATTGCTGAGACCGGCGCCAAAACTCGCCGCCGGATCCGAGTACCACATCTGGTAGCGACGCGTCGTGCCTACTAAACCAGCACTTACCGGCAGCGGCACATAGGCCGATCCGGCAAAGTCACAGCGGTAAGTCGTCTCGCGTCGCAGAGGGCGCACGACATACAAGGTGCCGCCCAAGAACGGCGCTGCGTTCGCGCTGGTGCCCCAGAACAGCACGCCGGCGGCATTGGGGCGCGCATCTTCCAATCCCAGTGCAAAGTCGCCGGTAGTCACACGCGGTCGGCCATACACCACCAAGCGCGGCACCAAGCCCAAGCTGTTGGTCTTGCCGATGCCATAGACCTGCGGCTCGGGCAGGGGCACAGCCGAGGGATCGAAGGCGAAGGCGTTCGACAGCGCCGAGCCACCGTCACCAGGGATCTTGACCAGCACATCGCCAGCGCCGGCCTCGGCCGGAAGCAGGAACTCCAGCTGCGTA
Organism: Planctomycetota bacterium; assembly: GCA_044378375.1. Taxonomy (GTDB): domain Bacteria; phylum Planctomycetota; class UBA1135; order UBA1135; genus SXXH01. The sequence goes on along the minus strand of JBILXQ010000051.1, from coordinate 6,742 downwards.
CCGCTGCTCGTAAGTCCAGAGATTTTGACAGGCGTTCCGTCTGCGTTCGGTGCTTGGCGCGTGAGCCAGACTTCGTTGCTGCTGGGGGCGAAGTGCAGGCCAAGCAAGCGCACCATGCCACCAGGCACAAGCTCATAGCTGTCAATGCGGGGCTTCGTGCTCTGGGCTACGCCGTACAGCGCCTGCACGCCATTGCGGTCATCGCCTTCAATCGAGCGGAAGGCATTGGCCGTGCCCGCCGCCGAAGGGAACATGGTGGCCGCGGGGTCCAAGCCATCGTGATCCAAGCCCAGCGCATGGCCGTACTCGTGTGTCAAAACGCCTTGCAGGTCCTTGTGTCCCGGAAGTTGCGGTGCGCCTTGCACGTCGTCATGCCAGATGGCTGCATCGGCATAGACGCGAATGCGCCAGCCGTCGGCAATCGGCGTTTCGCAGAAGGCCAACACGCCGCCGGCGGCGCCGCTGAGTTGGGAGATGACGTTGTCGCTCGGACCGCCAATGGTGGGTGCCAGACCTTGCCAGACTGCGTCAAAGTTCGCGCCGCCTGAGCCGAGGCCGGTCAGGGGACTGCCATCGGGCGGCTGCGTGGGATCTCCATGGCCATCGCAGCGTCGCAGGGAGCCCCACTCGGCCACGGCTTTCCAAGCACAGAGCGCAACGCTCGTCGCGCCCGGGAAGTTCGGATCGCTGCGCGTGTCGTCGGTGGCCTCCGCGTCGGTGAAGTTCAGGTGCACGCGCACATCACGCTGGCCCAAGTCCAACGAGCCGCCTAGAAACGTGTAGGCGTAGGTGTAGCTCTGACTGGGCAGCGCCAACCACGCAGCGGCGGCGGCGATAGCTACGGGTGGTAGTAGGCGCAGGAGGAGGCGCATGGAGAGCCGCTGGTGAGGGCGCAGGCAGTCGTGACCGTCTACCCTCATGTTTACTCTACTCCTAGCCGCCGGTGGGGTGGAGTCGAACCCCCTTACAGCGCATAATCGGCACTTCTAGGAAAGTTCTTCCCCAAGCCATGACGCACACCACCCCGCCTACCGCGGGTCCCGAGACACTCGGCTTCCAAGCCGAGGTGCAGGACCTGCTATCTCTGGTCGTTCACTCGCTGTACAAGACGCGCGAGATTTTTCTGCGCGAGCTGATTTCCAACGCCTCGGACGCCATCGACAAGCGCCGTCATGAGGCCTTGACGACCCCTGCCTTGGGCTGGGGTGAGGCGGAGGGCGGTCGGATTGAGTTGCGGCCGGATCAGGCCGCGCGCACCTTGACGGTAGCGGACGACGGCATTGGCATGAGCCGCGAGGACTTGGTGTCGAGTCTCGGCACGATCGCGCGTTCGGGGACCAAGGCCTTCTTGCAGCGCCTCGCGGATGCAGGCTCGAACAAGCCCGAGTTGATCGGCCAGTTTGGTGTCGGTTTCTATTCGAGCTTCATCGTGGCCGACAAGGTCGTGGTAGAGACGCGCAAGGCTGGCGAGGAGCAAGGCTGGCGCTGGAGCTCGGACGGCAAGAGTGGCTACACGATCGAGCCCATCGAGCGCGCGCAGATTGGCACCGAGGTGTGCTTGCACTTGCGCGAGTACAAGGGCGGCGAGGACGAGGATGATGCCGCGGACTTCTTGCGTGAGTTCGAGTTGCGCGACACGGTGCGCCGTTGGTCGGACTTTGTCGCGCACCCGATCATGATGGAAGTCGAGCAGCGCACCGACGATGAGGACGACAAGGAAGTCGTCAAGCGCGAGTGGAGTGTGCTGAACTCACGGCGGCCGTTGTGGTCGCGTTCCAAAGACGAGATCAAGAAGGAAGAGTACGACGAGTTCTACCGGCGCTTGGCGCATGATTGGACTCCGCCGCTGGAGACGGTGCACTTCCGCGCCGAAGGCAACCTGGAGTACACGGCACTGTTGTTCGTGCCCGACCGTCGTCCCACCGACTTGTACGACGGCTCGCAAGGCCGCTCCAAGATCGCTCTCTATGTAAGGCGTGTGCTGATCATGCAAGAGAGCGAGGACTTGCTGCCCTCGTGGTTGCGTTTTGTGCGCGGTGTCGTGGATTCCAGCGATTTGCCGCTGAATGTTTCGCGCGAAGTGCTGCAGAGCGATGCCAAGGTGCGTGCCATTGGCAAGCGCTTGGTGAAACGCGTGCTCGAAGCCTTGGAAGGCGTCAAGACCAGTGACCGGACGCGCTACGAGCGCTTCTGGAAGAACTTTGGCGTGTGCCTCAAGGAAGGCATCTGGTACGGCGCCGATGACGAGGGCCGCATCGCCAAGCTGTGCTTGTGGGAGTCGACGCAAGGGCAAGACTTGGTGACTCTCGATGAGTACGTGCAGCGCATGAAGGAGGGCCAAGAGGGGATCTGGTACCTCACCGGTAACGACCGTTTGGCGTTGTCCAATTCGCCGCACTTGGAAGGGCCGCTGAAGCGCGGCGAGGAAGTGCTGTTCCTCGTCGATCCCATTGATGAGTGGGTGGTGCAGCGCTTGACAGAGTGGAGTGGCAAGAAGCTGCTCGCCCTGGATCGTCGCCAAGAGAGTGACGAGGCCAGCGACAAAGAGACGCGTGAGGCCCTGGATCGCGAGCACCGCGAGGCGCTGAGTGCCATCGAGGAACGCTTGACCAAGCATGTCAAACAAGTTCGTTGCACCACGCGCTTGGTGGAGTCGCCGGCGGTGTTGGTGTCCGAGGAGTCCACGGTGTCACCGCACATGCAACGCATCCTGCGTGCGGCAAACCAAGAGGTGCCGAACGAGAAGCGCGTGCTGGAACTGAATGCGGCGCATCCCTTGGTGCAACGCTTGTTCCAAGCCACGAATGACCCGGCCAAACGCGAGCAAGCGGGCGAGCTGGCCGAGGTGCTGCATGGGCAGGCTGTGCTGGCAGAAGGCGGGTCGTTAGAGGACCCGGGCCGGTTTGCCAAGCTGCTGGCGCGGCTGCTGTCCTGACTGGCTGTGTAATTAAAAATGGGAGTTCCTAGGTCTGGGTGCTGAAGCCTGGCCGATATCCCATGTGCGCTGGGATCGTGAGGGAGGGCATCCCTCGGGCAGCCCCAGCACAAAGGGCACATCATGGAACTTAGGGCTGGGGGCCGCCGGGCAGGGGGCCTCCGCACCACAACCCGTAGTTCTGGGCGTCAAGCTGGCTTTACCATGCTGGAATTGGCGGTGGCGATCACCGTCTTCGTGCTGGGAGCGCTAGCTTACGCGCAGACAATGATCTCGCTGGAGCGTGCGCAAGTGCGCACCCGTGAGGCTGGTCGCGCGACGCAAGCTGCGCGTGCCGTGCTGGAGCGCATTCACGCTGAGGCCTTTCCGGAAGCATTCCGTCGCTACAACGGCGAGGTTGCGGATGATCCGGGTGGTGCAGGGACAGCCCCAGGCAACCACTTTGCTGTAGACGGACTCTCGGCGCGTCCTGGCGATGTGGACGGGTTGGCGGGTGAGGTGATCTTTCCCACACCGCCGAACCAGCCCGGCCGCCTGTCGGAGGCTGTGGTGGACCCCGCCTTGGGCATGCCCCGCGACTTGAATGGGGATGGTGGCGTGAATGCGGCGGAAAACTACGCCACGGACTACCGCATCCTACCTGTCCGGGTGCGCATTGCGTGGACGGGCGTTGCGGGACCAGGGCTCGTCGAGATCAACACCATGTTGGGGAACTGGTGATGGTACGCGCTCGTCGTCAAGCGGGCTTTACGCTCGTCGAGTTGATGCTCGTCATGGGGGTGCTTGGGCTCGTGTTTGGGGCGATGGGCACCTTTCAAGCCCGCAGCCAGCAAGCAGCGGATGCCGGCATTGCGCGTGCGGAAACAGAGGCGCGCGCACGGCGTGTTTTGGCACGCGTCGTGGATGAGTTGTCGGGAGTGGCTCAGTCGCGCCTGGTGCCGGACCCCACAGGTCTGTTTGGTTGCTCCGATGTGCGCTTCCAGCGTCCGACCGGCGTGGCAGACGGCAGCGTGACATGGAGCGTGCAAGCCCGCCTGCAGTTGGTGCCGGATCCCGAGCGTCCTGATGTGCGCACCTTGGTGTACGTGCCCAATACGAGTGGCAGCAAGGTCATCGTTCTCTGTAAAGGAGTGACGCCGTTCGGTCTGGGTGAGCAGTCAAACGGAGTCGATGACGACGGCGATGGTCAAGTGGATGAGGCCGGCTTCAGCATTCAACGCGTAGGTGACTTGCTCACGATTCAGCTCACGCTTGATCTGCCGGACAAGGCGCTCGGAGCAGTAGCTATTGAACAAACGACCGCAACGGTCCTGAAGAACTGAGGAAGACACCATGCACTCTCTACAACCGACTCTGCGTTCGCAAGTGCTGCGTCAGACGGATCCTCGCCGCCGGGGCGGTGTGCTGGTGGTCATGACCGTATGCGTGGCGGGCATGGCTGCACTTGCGGGAGCCATGATGACCATGGCGGTGCGGTACTCGGGCGAACAGGTGAGTTCGAAGGCCTCCACCCAAGCCGAGTATCTGTGTCAAGCAGGCTTGTCACAGGCCATGTACCAAATGCAACTCGGACAGCCGGGTGCAGTAGGAACCCCGAGCGCGCCCGCTACCTGGGGTGGCGGAGAGCTGTATGTAGAGTCGGTGGCCATGGCCGCGGATTTGGTGCAGTTGCGTGCGACCGGACTTGGTGATCGCAGCGGTGCGCGACAAGAGCTCGTCGTGCGCGCAGTCCCCAACACGATGTGGCGCTTTGGTGCCTTTGGTAAAGAGTTCTTGCACCTGGACTCGAATGCGCGCGTGGATAGCTACGACTCGCGCCTGGGCACGTACGGTTCGCAGGCGGTGAATGGCAGCGGCTCGTTCCAATACGCGCGCACCAACGGTGATGTGGGCTCGAATGGTGATGTCAGCCTCGATCAGAATGCCAAGGTCTGGGGAGATGCGGTGGCGGGCTTGCTCCACACGACCACGGTGCTTGGCAATGCGATTGTGAGTGGCTCTACGGCCACCGCCACCGCTGATGTGGAGTTCCCGGCGGTGACTGTGCCGACCTATACGAACTACGGCAGCTTGACCGTCTCGTCGAGCTTGAACATGAGCAGCAGCAATCGCGCCTACTCGACACTGCGCGTCGGCTCGAACAAGACGCTGACCATCGAAGGGCCAGCCAACATTGTGGCCTCGAGCCTCATCCTGAACTCAGGCGCCAGCATCCGCATCGACGACGAGGATGGCCCGGTGGTGTTCTATGTGCTGGACAACTTCATCATGAACTCGAACTCGCAGATCAAGCCGAACAGCTTGGAACCGCTTGGCGTGCGTTTGAATCTGTTGAGTGACAATGTGATCAACCCAGAAGTGACGGTACAGCTCGACACTGTGGACTTCGATTCGAACTCGAAGATCTGGGGCGTGGTCTATGCCCCCAATGCACGCGTGGTGTTGGACAGCAACTTTGAACTCTATGGTTCGTTGATGGCGCGCAGCCTCGACATCGATAGCAATGCTACGTTCCACTTTGACGAAGCCTTGGTGGACGCAACGGCAAGTGGTGTGCCTGTGTACGAGACGGTCTGCTGGAGGGAGCTACCTTGGCGCGACTGACCAAGAGGACCTTTGTCAGCTGGATGCTTGCAAGCATGTTGTCTGTGAGCACCTACGCGAGCCAAGGACACCTGGCTCCTTGGTCATGGCCGACGACTGCCGCACATAAGGAAGTGGCTGGCGTGCTGCGCCAGTACCGCACTGCGGATGAGTCTACGGTTGTGCGTTTGCAGCAGGAGTTGAACCATAAGGCGCCTCTGCTGCGCGACGCACTGCTCGACATCCTCGTGCGCGCACGCGTGCCCGAGACGACGGAAACGGACGCTCCTCAGGTCTTGAGTGAGCTACAGCGTGCGTGTGTGTTGCGAGCCTTGAAAGGTTGCGATACCAAAGCGCTGCGTCAGACACTGGCCGCATGGAGCCAAGACGAGCAGCTGCATGCGGGAGTTGCTCTTGCTGCGCTGCATGTTTTGGCTGAGATCGGTGATCGCAATGACTTGGCAGCCCTGCCGCGTTTGGTGCCCCGCAAGGCGCTTGAGGTCGTGGATGGTGAGCCAGTGGCCCAGCACGCTCAGCTCACGCGCGAAGGCCGGGCAGCCCTGCGCGCAGCCTGCGCCGGCATCTTGGCTAGAGACCCACAAGGCTGGCCTGTGCTGCTGAAGCTGGTGGACCGCATGGACGAACCCAGCGCGCGCGCCGTGTTGGAAGGAGTCGGTGCCTTGCAGGATCCGCGTGCGTTGCCCTTGCTGGCGCGAGTGGCCCGCACACAGCGTGCATTGGCCAGTCACGCCTTGGCCCAAGTACCGAAGGTGGGTCTTGGTGACGACGCAGAGCTAACCAGCGATTTTGCCGCGTGGATTGCGAGTACGTTGCCGTTTGCGCGCGGTGAGCAGGCGCGTCTCTATGCTCAAGCACTGTCTACGCTCGATGAAGGGGCGCATGTGCCCGAGCTGCTTGAGTGCCTGCGTGGGGATGCAGCTGCTCAGGACGCTGCGCAACAGGCCCTGCGTCAGATCACCGGCGTGGACTATGGCAAGGATGCAGAGGCATGGACCGCTTGGATGAACGAGGATCGACGCTGGCACGAAGAGCGTCGGCCCTTGCTGGTAGAGGACCTAGCCAGCCATGATTTGGGCCGTGTTGTGGCGGCGCTCGGCGAGTATGCCCAGCATCGCACACGCCGAAGTGAGTTGATTGCCGAATTGGCGCCCATGGCTTATGACGAGCGTGACATTGTGCGCGAGCTAGTGGCGCGTACTCTGC
>JBILXQ010000430.1:0-2916 GCA_044378375.1 Planctomycetota bacterium | reverse complement strand
CTCTTCGACCAGGTCGTCTCCTGTTCGATCGTCCTCGCTGCTGAGCTCTTCGCCCAGCACCTCTTCACTGACGAACTCATCCTCAGCAACTTCAGAGAGCTCGGCCTCCAGCTCATCGTACTCCGCACTCACAGCTGCCACGACGGGTGCTTCCTCCGTGAGCTCCTCCTCCGTCACTTCGGCGCGCACTTGCTCGACCAACGACAGCGGCGTGCCGTACGCATCGACCGGCTCATCGTCAGGACCGAGCCCCGTGCGCTCCCAGCTCGGAGCCGGCGGCGTGTACGTTTCGTCGTCGTCTTGAGCCTCGGCCATCACGGGCTCTGCATGCTCAGAGACCTCCACCGGCTCCACGATCTCGGCCTGTTCCAGCTCAGCCTCATCGTCCACCACAGGGGCCACTTCGAACGAGCCCGCGAGAGCTTCGGTCTCTTCGTAGCCCACCGATTGACCACCGGTGACGATCAAGGGCTTGGTCCCGTCCGGGATCTCACCGCGCAAGCGCGCATCCGCGGGGTACGGGATCGGCGCAAGATTCTTCACCGCGCCACCCGAGGTCGCCAGCAGCGGCTTCACCGCGACCGGTTCGGGCACATCCACGATCGTCGTACCTGACAGACCGCTGGTTTCCGCATGCGTCACAGCCGTGCGATCCGGTGCAACAACCGGAGTCGGCTTGAGCGCCAAGGCGCGCAACCAAGCGATCCAAGCCGGCACGATGATGGCCACTGCGCCGACGATGGCTGCGAGTGCGGTGCCTGCGCGCGTCTTGAGCAGACCACCAGTCGCAGCTCCTAGCGCGCCACCGGGCGTGCTCGTCTCGGAAGTCCACACGCCAAGCGCAATGGACACACCTGCGGCTACGGCGAGACTACCGAGCAGATCGCGACCGAGCCCGCGCATCTGGCCGCGCAAGAACGTGCGCGCACCGAGGAAGGCAACCGCTGCATTGAACAGCAAGCTCGGAGCAAGGCCGGCAGCAGCGATCCATTCGGTCGCAATCTTGGCCGTACCACCTTTGGTGCTGACGTCGTCACTGAAGGCGGACAGGCCCATGAGGACCGTGCCAAACGCGCCCACGACGAACACACCCATCGCCAGCCAATCGACCGGCGTCAGCGACTTGTTGTCACGCTTCATTGTTAGCTTCCTTGTTGGCGGACGCATCGCTTTCGAGGCCCAAAGCGGCCCCGTATTGCTCTTCCCACTCCTCCAGAGTGATGAGCAGTTCGCGTTGCTTGGAACCTAGGTGCGGGCCGAGGATGCCCTGCTCGGTCATCATCTCGATCAGGCGCGACGCGCGGTTGTAACCGACGCCCATCGCGCGTTGCAGCATGCTGGCGGAGCCACGCTTGCTCTTGAGCACCGTGCGCACCGCTTGATCAAAGAGCGGATCCTCGTCGGCTGCCGCGCTGACCATGCCGACGGGCTTGATGCCGGAGGCAACCTGCACCAACTCTTGGCTGAAGGTGGGCGCGGATTCCTTGCAGACAAAGTTGACGATCTGTTCGATCTCGTTGTCTTCGATCAAGGCGCCTTGCACACGCAAGAGGCGTGCACCACCCGGCGGCATGAAGAGCATGTCTCCGTTGCCCAGCAGAGACGCGGCGCCGCCATCATCAAGGATCACGCGGCTGTCAACTTTACTTGCCACCTGGAACGCGATACGCGTGGGCAAGTTGGCCTTCAGCACGCCCGTGATGACATCCGTGGACGGTCGCTGTGTGGCAACGATCAAGTGGATACCGGCAGCGCGCGACTTCTGTGCCAAACGCACGATCGCCTGCTCGGCCTCCTTCTTGGAAACCGACATCAAGTCACCCAACTCGTCAATCACCACCACGATGTAGGGCAAGTGACGCGGTGTGCGCTCCTCGTCGAAATTCTCCTTGAGCCGCTCACGCAGGCCTGCTTCGCCGAGCGCGTTGTAGGACTTGATGTTCTTGACGTTGGCATCCTTGAGGAGCTCGTAACGCCCTTCCATCTTCTCGACGGCCCAATTGAGCACGGCTGTCGCCTTCGGCGCCTCACTCACGACCGGGCACATCAAGTGCGGGAGGCCCGAGTACATCTCCATTTCGACCGCCTTGGGGTCGATCAAAATCAACTTGGTCTCGTGCGGCGAACGCGTCAGCAACAAGCTCGCGAGAATCGTGTTGATGCACACCGACTTACCCGAGCCGGTGGTGCCCGCGATCAGCAAGTGCGGCATCTTGGCCAAATCCTGCACGATCGCATTGCCCTCGGTGTCCTGACCGAGGAACAACGGCAGCGCGTACTTGGACTTGTCGTAGGCATCGCCCACGATCAGCTCGCTGATGCGCACCACACGCCGCTTGGCATTGGGCACTTCCACGCCCACGGTGTCACGGCCCGGAATGGGAGCCTGAATGCGAATGCTCGTGGCACGCAACCCAGCGGCGATTTCGTTCGACAAACTGGACACCTTGCTGAGGCGTGTGCCCTCTGGCACGGACACCTCGAACAAGGTCACTGCCGGACCAACCTGCGTGCTGTGCACGACACCTTCGATGCCAAAGCTCTTGAGCGTCGTCTCCAGCTTGCGTGCCTGGGTCTCCAGCTGCGAGCCATCGGTTGCACCGCCAGCCGACGGAGCGATCAACATCGAAGGTTCCGGCAACTTCCATTCACCCGGCGGGGGCGTCGGCGGATCCCAGCGCGGCGCATCCTTCTTGATGCCGGCAAGCGGCTTCTTGGCCGGAGGCGCGGGCGGAACCAACTCGGTCTCATCCTCGTCGTCGTCGGACTCCGCGTGCTCGGCCTCAACATCCTCTACATCATCAGCATCGTCTTCGTCGTCCGAGTCCGCCTCGTCCTCATCAACGAGCGCAGCCACGATGGGCTCGCCCATGTCCTCGAACTCTTCTTCCTCGTCTTCATCGAGAGTCTCGGGCG
>JBILXQ010000050.1:0-10188 GCA_044378375.1 Planctomycetota bacterium | reverse complement strand
TCGGCTGGGTCGCGGCGGGGGAGAAGCCTGAGACCGACCGTCCGCGTGGCCCAGCGTCAAGGCACTCCACTGTGGAGTCCCACTGGGTCGAACCGGAAAGCCTGAGCACCCACGAGAAAGTTCAAGAGATCATGACGCTGATCCTCGGACGCAAGCGCGGAATGACGCAGTTGTTCGACGCCGACGGCACCGTTCACGGAGTGACGGTCGTCGAGGTTGGACCGTGCGTTGTCACGCAAGTCCGCACCCAAGAGAAGGATGGCTACGATGCCATTCAGCTCGGTTGGGGCGACATCGCAGATAAGCGGCTCGCCAAGCCGCAATTGGGCCAGTACAAGAAGGCTGGTCTCGCCCCTAAGCGCTTTATGCGCGAGGAGCGTTTGTCCGCAGCTGCCACCTGCAAGGTCGGCGACACCGTGACCTGTGACATCTTCAAAGAAGGTGATCTGGTCGACGTGGTCGGCACGATGAAGGGTCGCGGCTTTGCCGGTACCATCAAGCGCCACAACTTCGGCCGCGGTCCCGAGACGCACGGTTGCATGAACGTGCGTCAGCCCGGTTCGTTGGCCAGCAAGCGCATCGGCAAGGTTATCAAGGGTAAGCGCCTTGGTGGTCACTACGGTGACACCCGCGAAACCTCCAAGAACCTGCGCGTCGTGCGCGTGGATGCCGCGCGCAACCTGCTCTACATCAAGGGCTCGGTGGCCGGCGCCAACAACGGATTCATCCAAGTCCGCACCGCGAAAACCGGTGTGCGGCAGAAGGCTAAGGCCTGAGGCGCGCGATGAAGATCAAGAACTACACGAACGGCAAGGTCGGCCAGGCTGACCTAGATCTCTCCGCCTTCGGCGACAAGGTGCTCGTTCGCACCTTGAAGGACGCGGTGGTCATGTACCACGCGAACTTGCGCCAGGGCACGGCGAAGGTGAAGGGCCGCAGCGAAGTGCACGGCTCGGGCGCCAAGCCTTGGAAGCAAAAGCACACGGGTCGCGCTCGCGCTGGTGACAAGAAGTCGCCGCTGTGGCGTGGTGGTGGCACCATCTTTGGTCCGCACCCGCGTGACTTCTCGTATCACCCGCCGGCTCAGCAGCGCCGCGTTGCGTTGCGTGCCGCTCTCGCGGGCAAGATTCGTGACAACGAGTTGGCCACGATTGACCTGGCGAGCTTCTCGGCTCCGAACGCCAAGGGTGCCCGCGCGGTGCTCGCAGGCTTCGAGAATCCGCGTCGTACGCTGCTGGTCCTGAGTGCGCCCAACGCCAGCGCTTGGAAGTCGTTCCGCAACTTCCCCGGTGTGGTGGTCAAGACCGCCGCCGAGCTGAACGCTCGCGATGTGGTGTCGGGTGGTCTCGTGCTCGCTGAGCGCGCGGCTATCGATGCTCTCGCCGCCCGCGTTGGCCTGAAGACTAAGGAAGGTGTCGCATGACCAGCATGGAGCGCATGTACGCAGTCATCCAGGCTCCGCACTTGACGGAAAAGGCCACGGATGACACGGCCAATCGCAACGCCTACACGTTCCGCGTGCCGGTCGATGCGAACAAGGTCGAAATCCGTCAGTCGGTAGAGAAGCTCTTCAAAGTCAAAGTGAAGAGCGTCAATACGCTGCGCATTACGCAGAAGGTGCGCCGTCGCGGTTGGACCGCCGGCATGACCCCCGCTTGGAAGAAGGCGATGGTCGTCCTCGCCGAAGGTCAGACGATCGACGTCCTCTGAGGTAACCAGCAACCATGGCAATCAAGTCATATAACCCGACGTCCGCAGGTCGCCGTTTCGGCACCGTGCTCGACTTCGCGGAAATCACGAAGACAACTCCCGAGAAGAGCCTCATCTCGGGCAAGCGCCGCACCGGTGGTCGTAACAACCACGGTCACCTGACGCGTCGCCACCGTGCTGGTGGTAACAAGCGCCAGTACCGCTTGATCGATTTCAAGCGCAACAAGGATGGCGTGCCGGCCAAGGTCCACTCGATCGAGTACGACCCGAACCGCTCGGCGCGCATCGCCTTGCTGCACTACGCTGACGGCGAGAAGCGCTACATCGTTGCGCCGCTGGGTCTGGAAGTCGGCCGCACGGTGACGAGCGGTACGGGTTCCGAGCCCTTGGTTGGCAACTCGATGCGCTTGGCCGAGATTCCGATCGGTCTCGAGATTCACAACATCGAGCTGCGTCCTGCACGCGGCGCGCAGTTGTGCCGCTCGGCCGGCTCGGTCGCTCAGCTCACCGCACGCGAAGGCGACTACGCCATCGTCATGTTGTCCTCGGGCGAGCTGCGCAAGGTGCACATTGAGTGCCGTGCGACGATCGGCCGTATCGGCAACACCGATCACCAGAACGTGAGCCTGGGTAAGGCCGGTCGCAAGCGTCACATGGGCCATCGCCCGGTGGTGCGCGGTACGGCGATGAACCCGGTCGACCACCCGATGGGTGGTGGTGAAGGCCGTACTGCTGGTGGTCGTCACCCGTGCTCGCCGTCCGGCGTGCTCGCGAAGGGTGGCAAGACTCGCCGCCGCAACAACCCGACTAACAAGTTCATCCTCCGTCGCCGTAAGAAGGGTAGCCACTGATCATGGGTCGTAGTACGAAGAAGGGACCCTTCATCGACGCCCACCTGATGAAGAAGGTGGTCGCTGACAAGGCCGGTAAGACGCGGCAACCGATCAAGACCTGGTCGCGCCGCAGCACGATTCCGCCCGAATTCATCGGGCACATCTTCATGATCCACAACGGCAAGGCGCACCTGCGTCTGGTCGTGACGGAAGACATGGTTGGTCACAAGCTCGGAGAATTCGCGCCCACGCGCATCTTCCGCGGCCACACCAACAAGAAGGAAGAGACCAAGCCCGGCACAGGAGGTGCCGCGTGAGCGACACGACAGAAACGATGACAGGCAATCAGGGCCGTGACTACATGGCCAAGCACCGCTTCGCTCGCATCACTGCGCGCAAGGCTGGTCGCATCGCCGACATGATTCGTGGCCGTAGCGTCAACGAAGCTCTCGAGCTGTTGCAGTTCACGCCCAACCGCGGCGCGAGCTTCTACATGAAGGTCGTCAAGTCGGCCGTGGCCAACGCCAGCATGGACGAGTCGGTCAACGTGAACCGCCTCTACATCTGCGATGCCCGTGCAGACGTGGGCCCCTTGCTCAACAACCGCATGCGCTTCCGTCCTGGTCCGCAGGGCCGTGCCATGCCGTTCGCCAAGCGCTTGTCGCACCTGACCGTCAAGGTGCGCGAGTTCGCCGAAGAGACTGCACCCGCAGCCAAGTCATCCGCCGGCAAGTCTTCCGCTAAGAAGGGAGATTCGAAGAAGGCTTCCTGAGCCTTCGGAGATCTACACATGGGACAAAAAATCCACCCGACAGGCTTCCGCCTGGGCACGATCGAACCGTGGCGCAGCCGCTGGTACGCGCGTAAGAAGGATTTCGGTCGTTTGCTGCTGCAGGACAAGAAAATCCGCACGCACGTCAGCAAGGAATTCGGCTCGGCCGGCATTCCGCGCATTGAGATCGAGCGCACTGCCGACGCCGTCAACGTGATCATCTACACCGCGCGTCCCGGCGTCCTCGTCGGTCGCAAGGGGGTGCGCGTGGAAGAGCTCAAGAAGGAGCTCCAAGCGCTGACGGGCACGACGGTCCACCTGACGCTGCACGAAGTGAAGCGTCCGGAACTGGAAGCCAAGCTCGTCGCCGAAGTGGTTGCCGAAGCGCTCGAGAAGCGTCAGGCCTTCCGCCGCGCCAGCAAGCGCGCCATCCAAACCACGCTGCAGGCGGGTGCCAAGGGCATCAAGGTCGAGATGAACGGCCGCCTCGGTGGTGCGGAAATGGCTCGCCAGAACAAGGAACGCGAAGGTCGTGTTCCGTTGTCGACGCTCAAAGCACACGTCGACTACGGCACTGCCGAAGCGAAGACCACCTACGGCGTCATCGGCGTCAAGGTGTGGATCTACAAGGGCGACATCGAGCGCGGCAAGATGATCGACTTTAAGGCTGCTGCGGCTGCCGGTGGTCGCGAACAGCGTGGTCCGCGTGGACCCCGTGGACCCCGTCCCCAGGGCCAGCAGGCCAACTGATAGGAGCACAGAACCATGTCAGCCATGATGCCCAAGCGGAGCAAGTACCGCAAAGTTCACCGGGGTCGCCTGAAGGGCGAAGCAACCCGCGGAAATCGCGTGGCCTTCGGTGACTACGCGCTGCAGTCCATGGACTACTGCTGGCTCTCGGGCCGGCAGATCGAAGCCGGCCGCGTTGCCGCTTCGCGTGCCACGGGTGGTGCTGCGCGCATCTGGATCCGCGTCTTCCCGCACAAGCCGATTTCCGCCAAGGGTGCTGAAGTGCGCCTCGGTGTCGGTAAGGGCGAGGTTGAGTACTGGGCCGCGGAAATCAAGCCCGGCACCGTACTCTACGAGATCGGTGGTATCTCGGAAGACAAGGCGCGTACGGCCTTCAAGCGCGTCGCCCACAAGATGCCCATCAAGGTCAAGATGATCCGTCGTCTGCCGACGACCTGAGCCTGGCTAGACCAAGCGACCCAGATCAAGACGATCAAGACGACTAGGACACCACGATGAAAATTGAAGAGATCCGCAGCAAGACCGGCGACGAGCTGGAAATCGAACTGCAGAAGTTGCGTCGCGAGCTGTTTGACCTGCGCTTCAAGTCCAAGACGCAGGCTCTGAGCAGCCCCGCTCGCATTCGTCAATTGCGTCGCCAAGTGGCGCGCATGGAAACTGTGCTGACTGAGCGTCGGCTAGGCACTGCTACAGACAAGACGGCTACAGGTAAGAACGCGTCCTGAACTAGGACGGACTGGAACACATGAGCACCACTGAACGCACGCGCCGCCGCACGGTCGAAGGGATCGTGACGAGCGACAAGATGACGCAGACCATCACGGTCCTCGTCGAGCGCACCTACAAGCACCCCAAGTACGGCAAGTACATTCGCAAGGCGAAGAAGTACCACGCCCACGACGAAGAAGGCACCGCGAAGACCGGTGACCTGGTCGAGATCGTGGAGTGCCGCCCGATGAGCAAGCTCAAGCGCTGGCGCCTCGTGCGCGTGGTGCGGGCCGGTGCGGTGACCAGCGGAACCATCGACTTCGCCCCCGAAGTTGTGAAGTCCGAAGCAGCCAAGAGCGGGAAGGGCGGTGACGCATGATTCAGATGCAATCGTTCCTCGACGTGGCGGACAACACGGGCGCCAAGCTCTGCCAGTGCATCAAAGTGCTGGGCGGAACGCACCGTCGCTACGCGAGCCTCGGCGACATCGTCGTAGTCTCCGTCAAGAAGTCCATGCCGGGCAGCGAACTCAAGCAGGGTTCGGTGGCCAAGGGCGTCATCGTGCGCGTCAAGAAGTCGACGCGCCGCGCTGACGGTTCCTACGTGCGCTTCGATCACAACGCGATTGTGATCGTGGACGCCGAAGGCAACCCGAAGGGCACGCGCATCTTTGGTGCCGTGGCGCGCGAACTGCGCGAACGCAACTTCATGAAGATCATTTCTCTCGCCCAGGAGGTGGTGTGATGTCCGCCGTCCAAACAGGCAAGTTCCGCTTCAAGAAGGGCGACACTGTCGTCGTCATCGCGGGCAACGACAAGGGCAAGACCGGCACGGTCAAGTCCGTCGTCCGCGAAACCGGCCGTGTGGTGGTGGAAGGTGTCAACCTCCGCTGGAAGCACAAGAAGCCGTCGCAAAAGAATCCGCAGGGCGAGCGCGTGCAAATCGAGATCGCCATCGACGCGTCGAACGTTGCCCATGTGGGCGCGAACGGCAAGCCGACCCGCAAGGCCCCTCAGCGCTGAGCACTAAGCCATGTCACGACTCAAGGACAAGTACAACTCAGATGTGAAGGCGCGCCTCAAGGAGCGCTTCAAGATCTCCAACGACCACGCGGTTCCGCGTCTCGAGAAGATCGTCATCAACATGGGCGTCAACGGCGCCGTTGAGAACAAGAACCGCGTCGAAACGGCCGCAAAGGACCTGGCGATCATCGCCGGTCAGCGTCCGACGATCCGCAAGGCCAAGCAGGCTATCTCGGGCTTTAAGCTGCGCGAGAACATGCCCATCGGCTGCGCCGTGACCCTGCGTCACGCCCGCATGTGGGAGTTCGCGGACCGCTTGTTCACCATCGTCCTGCCGCGTATCCGCGACTTCCGCGGCGTCAAGGACCGTTTGGATGGCCGTGGTAACTACACGATGGGCCTGTCCGAACAGTCGGTCTTCCCCGAAATCGACTTCGACAAGATCGAAGCGGTGCAGGGCATGGACATCACCTTCGTGACCAGTGCGCCGACCGACGAGCAGGGCTACGCCCTCCTCAAGGAATTGGGCATGCCGTTCATGATCCGCGAAACCAAGGGCAAGAAGGCCTGATTTCTTAACGAGACCAATCTATGGCCAAGCTTTGCCTCATCCTCAAGAGCCAACAGAAGCCCAAGTTCTCCACGCGTGCGTACACGCGCTGCACGATGTGCGGCCGCGCGCGCGCCGTCTACCGCAAGTTCGGCATCTGCCGCCTCTGTCTGCGCAGCCTCGCGCACAAGGGCGAGATTCCTGGCATGCGCAAGGCCTCGTGGTGATCGAGAAGGGAACCAGAACGCCATGATGACCGACCCGATTGCCGACATGTGCACCCGCATCCGCAACGCCAATGCGGTGCGTGCCCAATCCCTCTCCATGCCCGCTTCCCGCCTCAAGGTGGGGGTCGCGCAGATCCTCAAGGAAGAGGGTTTCATTAGCGACTACAAGGTCGAAGCTGGCACGCCGGCCTCGACCCTGACGATCAGCCTCAAGTACGGCGAGTACGGTGAGTTCGTGATCAAGACCATCGAGCGGATCAGCAAGCCCGGTTGCCGGGTGTATGCCTCCGCGAAGGACCTCAAGCCGATCATCCGCGGCATGGGTATCCAAATCTTGTCGACGCCTAAGGGGATCCTTTCGGACCGTGGCGCGCGCAAGGAGAACGTCGGCGGCGAGATCCTCGCCAAGGTCTGCTGAGCCTAGCTTCACGCAGCTCGATCCACCTCAGCGCACGATCTTCCTCAGCAACGACCTTTTCACAGTAACGAGCAGGAATCAGACATGTCCCGTATCGGCAAACAACCCGTCGCCGTCCCGGCCGGAGTCACGGTCTCGAAGGCCGATGGCCGCAAGGTCAAGGTCAAGGGCCCCAAGGGCGAGTTGGAGCTTACGCTCCGCCCCGAAGTTGATGTGGCCGTCGACAAGAACGAACTCTCCGTCTCCGTGGTCGACGCGTCCAACGCTCGTGCCGCGAGTGCTTATCACGGCATGACTCGTGCCCTGCTGGCCAACATGGTGGCAGGTGTGGTCAAGCCGTTCGAGAAGCGCCTCGAGATCCAGGGCGTCGGTTGGAACGCCACGATGCAAGGCACCAAGATCTCGCTGAACGTCGGCTACAACAAGCCGGTGGTTCTGCCGATCCCCAAGGGCCTCACCGTGGTCTGCCCTGACCCGACGAACATTGTAATTACGGGCTGCGACCGCCAAGTGGTGGGAGAGCTCGCTGCGACGATCCGCCGTCAGCGTCCGCCGGAGCCCTACCAGGGCAAGGGTGTGCGTTACAAAGGTGAGAAGGTCGAGCGCAAGCAAGGCAAGAGCTTCGGCAGCTGATAGGCAGGAAAGAGACACAGATGAAAGCAATCTTCGTCAAGGCCAAGCGTCGCGATCGTCGTGCAATGCACGTGCGTCGCGTCATCCGCACGACCACGAGTCTGCCGCGCCTGTCGGTCAACCGTTCGCTGAAGCACATCAGCGCTCAGATCATCGACGACGCCGCAGGCAAGACGCTCGCGGCGGCGACCAGCACCTCCAAGGCGCTGGCCGAGCAGCTCAAGGGCAAGACCAAGTCCGAGAAGGCCAAGATCGTCGGCATGGAGCTGGCGAAGAAGGCCAAGGAAGCCGGGATCGAGGCGGTCGTGTTCGACCGCGGTTTCGCGCGCTACCACGGCCGCGTGAAGGCTTTGGCCGACGCCTGCCGCGAAGGCGGCCTCAAGTTCTGATCCTGCACACCACCCCTCACGCACAGTAGAAGACACATACAGACATGAAGCCCGTCATTCGCTTCCTCGACGGAATGGAAACCCAAGAGATCGGCGAGCTCCCGGAGCCGCTGCTCGTCAAGGTCAACCGTTCCTCCGCCACGGTCAAGGGTGGTCGTCGTTTCTCCTTCTCCGCGTTGTCGATCTGCGGCAACAAGAACGGGGTTGTGGGTTACGGCTACGCCAAGGCTCGTCAGGTCCCGAACGCCATCGAGAAGGCTGCCCGTGATGGTCGCAAGCACTTGATGCGCGTGCCGGTGTCTTCCTCGGGCACGATCCCGCACGAGGTCGAAGGCTACTTCTGCAGCGCCAAAGTGCGCATGCTGCCTGCCTCGCCTGGTACGGGCATCATCGCCTGCCCGTCGGTGCGCGCTGTGTGCGAGCAAGCCGGCATCAAGGACATCCTGACGAAGTCCTATGGTTCCACCAACCCGATCAACCTGGTCAAGGCCACGCTGCACGCTCTGTCGCAGTTGCGTACGCCTGAGCAAGTCGCGCAGCTGCGCGGCATCCAGCTCTGACATCCACCAGCCCCGGCTAATCCACTAGCACCGGCACACGAGACAAAGAGAGCAAGGCCAACATGGACCTGAATTTCGTCGAACAGAACGGCATCCGTTACGAAGACCGTCGCCGCGTAGGCCGTGGCCCGGGCTCTGGTCTCGGCAAGACGGCCGGCCGTGGTCACAAGGGTTGGGGCCAGCGCTCGGGTACGAGCCGCCGCCCGGGTTACGAAGGTGGTCAGATGCCGATCTACCGCCGCGTGCCCAAGCGTGGTTTCACCAACGCGCGCTTCGCGACGGACTACACCATCATCAACGTCGACAAGCTGAATGCTTTCGATGATGGCGCGACGGTGGATCTCGACATGGTCACCAGCAAGGGTTTGGCCAGCAAGCTGTCGCCCTTGATGAAGGTCTTGGGCAACGGTGATCTGAAGAAGCGCCTCACTGTGCGCGCTCAGAAGTTCACCAAGTCGGCGGAAGAGAAGATCAAGGCTGCGGGCGGTACGATCGTGGTGATCGACGCTCATGGTCGGGACGCCAGCGCCTGCTGAGCGGTTCTGAACGAACTCATTCCAACCCGCAACCCACACTCAACGCAGACCAGCAGTGGCCAACACGACCCAACAGAACTTCCTGCAGCTGTTCAAGGTCCCGGAGACCCGTCAGAAAATCTATCTGACGCTGGTCCTCCTGCTGGTCTATCGCTTTGGCTTCCAGATCCCGATTCCGGGTATGAGCCCGGAGTTCCTGAAGCAGCAGCAGGACCAAGGTTCGTTGTTCGGCCTGATGAGCGCCTTCTCGGGTGGCGCCATTGGTGACACCACGATCTTCGCGCTGGGCATCATGCCCTACATCTCAGCGTCGATCATCTTCTCGATGTTGACCAAGGTGTCGCCGGCCATCGAAGCCATCCAGAAGGAAGGTGCGGCTGGCCAGAAGAAGATCAACCAATGGACGCGCCTTTCGGTGGTGCCCATTGCGATCGTCCAGGCCCTGTTCATCTACACGGGCGTGTTCCTGCAGAACAAGATGATGATCGCGCCGGAGATGCAGGACAGCACCTTCGCGCTCGGCCTGATCGTCGTGGTATCGCTGCTCGCCGGTTCGCTCTTCGTCATGTGGATCGGTGAGCTGATCACCGAGTTCGGCGTGGGCAACGGTAGCTCGTTGTTGATCATGGCCGGCATCGTGGCCCAGATCCCGGTTGGCATTGCCCAAATCGCCTCTGCGGAAGACTTCTGGCAGACGATCCTGTTCTTGGTCGCCATCTGGTTGATCACGGTTCTCGTGGTTGTGTTCATCCACAAGGGTGCACGCCGCGTTCCGATCCAGTACGCGCGCCTGACGCGTGGCAACCAAGCGTATGGTGGCCAGCGTCACTACTTGCCGCTCAAGGTCAACATGGCGGGCGTCATGCCGATCGTGTTCGCCTCGGTGATCTTCATTATCCCGGCTCTGATCTTCCAGTGGACCGGCCTCGCGGACCTGGATCGCATCTTCAGCACGCCGACGGGTTTCATCCACGTCACGCTGTACTCCGCGCTGGTGTTCTTCTTCTGCTTCTTCTGGAACCGTCTGATGTTCCAGCCGAACGAGATCGCCGACAACTTGCGCGAACATGGTTCCTTCGT
>JBILXQ010000429.1:0-2919 GCA_044378375.1 Planctomycetota bacterium | reverse complement strand
CGTCGGGCTCGCAGTAGCCGCACGGCGGGGCGTACTCCTGCGTGGCGAACGGCAGGGCCGCCGCGAGCGAGGCGGACTGATCGCCGTCGCTCGAGTGCCAAGCGGCGGAAGCGGTGATCGAGACGGCCACTAGCGCAGGAACGACAATGAGTTGCCTTAGATGGTTCATTGCATGCCTTTCAACGATTCAGTTTCGACAGTTGGAGATGTAAGTGTCCCCGAGGAGCAACTTCTCCCACGGGCGGACGGGAAGGCCTGCCGAAAACCACTCCCGTCGTGTTGGATTGTAAGCAGCCTCCATCCTCGCAGTCAATCCCAGCGCAGCGGGGCATGCGAGCAGTCCAGTCAGGCGCCCTCGAGGCGCCAGCCTAACTGGCAAACAACTCGTGGACGACGCGCCCGTGCACGTCGGTGAGTCGGAAGTCGCGACCGGCCCAGCGATAGGTGAGCTTCTCGTGGTCGATGCCCAGCGCCGCGAGCATCGTCGCGTGCAGGTCGTGGATGTGGACCTTGTCCTGGGTGGCGTAGAAGCCGTAGTCGTCGGTCTCGCCGAAGGAGAAGCCGCGTTTCATGCCGCCCCCCGCCATCCACATGGTGAAGCCGTGCGGGTTGTGGTCGCGCCCGTCGCCTTGCGCCGTAGGCGTGCGGCCGAACTCGCCGCCCCACAGCACCAGCGTGTCCGCGAGCAATCCGCGCGCCTCGAGGTCGTGCAGCAGCCCCGCGATGGGCTTGTCGACTTCGCGCGCGTTCTTCTCGTGGTCGTTCTTGAGGTTGCCGTGCTGGTCCCACTTGTAGCTGTGAGTCACTTGCACAAAGCGCACGCCTGCTTCGCACAGACGCCGCGCCATCAAGCATTGACGACCAAAGTTCTCGGTCTGTGTGCCGTCGATGCCGTAGAGCGCCTTGGTAGCAGCCGACTCATCCTCGATCGACAGCACACCAGCCGCTTCGCTTTGCATGCGGTACGCCAACTCGTAGCTCTCGATGCGCGCGTCCAAGGCATCATCAGCCACGCGTTGGTCCGCATGATCCTTGTTGAGCTGCTTCAAGTAGTCCAACTGCGCGCGTTGCTCGGCATCACTCCAATGCTTGTTCTCCAAGTAACGAATGGCCGCGTCCTTCGCGGGCACGCTCGCGTTGCCGATCGGAGTCCCTTGGTACACACCGGGCAAGAACGCACTCGACCAGTTATTGACGCCTCCATGGCCCAGCGTCGGGCACACGGTCACAAAGCCAGGCAGGTTCTGATTCTCGGTGCCAAGGCCGTACACGATCCACGAACCCATGCTGGGCCGCACAAAGGTGTCGGACCCCGTATGCAAGGCCAAGAGAGCTCCACCGTGAGCCTCGTTCGTGCCGTGCAAGGACTTCACGACACACAGCTTGTCGATGTGCTTGGCCACCTCGGGGAACAACGAGGACACCCACAAGCCCGACTGACCGTGCTGCCGGAACTCCCAGGGAGACTTCATCAGGTTGCCGGTTTGTGCAAACTGAATGCGCGGTTTGGCAAACGGCAGCGGCTTGTCGTGATCGCGTTGCAGCAACGGCTTGTAGTCGAAGGTGTCGATCTGCGAAGGCCCGCCGTGCATGAACAGGAAGATCACGCGCTTGGCCCGCGGTGCAAAGTGTGGGCTGCGCGGGGCCAGTGGATTGCCGGCGCTGTCAGGTTGTTTGGACAACCCCGCCGCATGCGCCAGCCCAGCAAAGGCCAACATGCCAAAGCCTACACCGCCCGTCAGCAGCAGCTTGCGGCGTGACACGGAACAAGCATGTTGGTCGTGCGTCATGTGGTCCTTACTCGACATGCATGAACTCGTTCGAGGCCAACAAAGCTTGTGCGAGGTTCTGCCACGCAAAGGAGGCCTCGCCACGCATCTGGCTGACGGCGTGGACATGCGCCAAGGCGTCCGCCATCTCGTCGGGGCTCGCCGCACGACTGTAGACCACCTTCCACAAGGCCTGCACACGCGCGCTGTCGCTGGCTTCAGCCGTGAGGATGCGCTGGGCTAGATGTTCGCTGCTCTCTAGCACCAAGGGCGAATTCATCATCAACAACGACTGGCTAGCATCCACCGTCCGCGGCCGCGCATCGATGTGCATGCTCGGATCGTTGTAGTCAAAAGTACCGAACAAGTCGTACAGCGCGTTGCGAATGACCGGCAGGTACAGCGAACGGCGTTTCACTCCGTAATTGGCCGCGTTTCCGGATTGGTCGTTGGTGACATAGTCCCCATTGCCCGCACCCAACAGCGTGCCACCACGCGTCTCGTCCAACACGCCAGCCACATGCAGTACCGAATCGCGCAAGGGCTCGGCTTCCAATCGGCGACGATTCTGGCGCCACAACAAGCGATTCTGCGGATCGCGCTCGGCCGCGAGAGCGTCGTATTGGGCGCTCATGCGATAGGTGGCACTCACCATGATCGAGCGAATGAGCGACTTGGTGGACCAGCCGCGTGCGCTGTACTCGCGCGCCAACCAATCCAACAGCTCGGGATGCGAGGGCCGATCACCACGCAAGCCAAAGTTGCTGGGCGTCAACACCAAGCCTGCACCAAACAAGTGCATCCACACGCGATTGGCCATCACACGCGTGGTCAACGGATGATCGGGATGCGTCAACCAACGCGCGAGCTCCAGCCGCCCGCTGCCAGCCGCAATCGTGGGACCGGGCACATGCGGCGTCACGACCGAGAGGTAGCCGCGTGGAACGGCAGCCTTGGCTAGGTTGAGGTGACTGCCACGGATGTGCACGGGCAAGTCTTCGGGACGGCCTTCGCTGACACCCAACGCTACGGCAATGTCGGCGGGCTTCGTGTGCTCAAGCTCCGCGCTGGCTTGGCGCGCAGTTGCCAAGGCCTGAGCAAGTGCAGGCTCATACCGGCGCGTTGCGGCTTCACCTGTCAAGTGAATAGG
>JBILXQ010000428.1:0-2920 GCA_044378375.1 Planctomycetota bacterium | reverse complement strand
TTGCACGCGAATGGCGTAGCGCACGCCTTCGGGCGTGTGCCCCGAGTTCGGCACCACAAAACTGCCCGAGCCACCGAGCAAAGGGCCCAAGAAGGGGTGCTCGTGTTCGTTGTGCAACACAACGACGGTCGAACGCAGCGCCGCCGGCACCAACACACCGTCTTGAGCATCCGAAGCGGTCGCTTGCCAAGCGATGGTCTCGCCGGCGCGGAAGAGCGTGCCGGTGGTGGGTTGCGTGATGCTGACGATGGGCGGCGTGCCGACGATGATCTGGACTTCGCTGCTGGCCGAAGCGCCTTGCGAGTCGCGCACGCGCAAGCGCGCAGTGCGCGGTCCCTCCAGCGTGTAGGTATGCGTCAGCGTGGCACCGTTGCCGGTCGTGCCATCGCCAAAGTCCCACAAGTACTCCAGCACTTCTTGCGGGTTGTCGGGGTCGTAGGAGGCCGTTGCGTTGAAAGACACATTCAGCGGCGAGGGACCGCTAAGCACCGAAGTTGCGAACTGCGCCACGGGCGGAGTGTTGCTGCTCGGCGCGGCATAGTCATAGCGCCACACGCGGGCTGCTTCGTATTGGCCTGAAGCACCTACTCCATAGGTGGCCACATAGAGCGAGCCATCAAAGGCTGTGCAGAGATCGACCACAGAACCAGCGGCGGGTTCAGGCTCGAACAACGACTCGCCTGTCACTGCGCCCGTGGCGTCGAAGTGCAAGGCGCGAATCCAGCGCGAAGCACAGTCGGCATAGAACAGTGAGTCGCGCCAGGGTGCGGGGAAGCGCGTGCCGCGGTACATGGTGCCGACGATGACGCAGCCACCGACCGACCCGGCGCTGTAGAGAGGATCATCGTGACGCCAGGCAGCCGTGGGCAGTTGTACGCTGGCGCAGGGCAGCGCGCCGCATTGCGGGCCTTCTTGCTCGGGCCAGCCGTAGTCCGCGCCGGCGACGGCGAGGTTGATCTCTTCCCACGAACTCGCGAGGTTTCCGCCCACATCGCCCACCCACACGCGACCGGTCTGCGTGTCGGTGGTCATGCGGAAGGGGTTGCGCAGGCCGCGGGCCCAGATCTCGGGCAACGCTCCTGGTGTTTGCACAAACGGATTGTCCACGGGCACGCTGCCGTCCATCCGCAGGCGCAGCAGCTTGCCTTGATCGCTGGACAGGTCGCGCGAAAGAGCAGCCACTGCACCATCGCCCGTGCTGATCAACAGTGTGCCATCCGGCAGGAACGCGAGTGCGCCTCCGTGGTGAATCAGCGGCGCCGTGCCGCGTGATTCCCAAATGACGACTTCCGATGAGAGGTCGATTTGGTCACCCGCGAGAGTGAAGTGCGAGACGCGGTCCTTGAGCTGCGGAGTGGTGCGGAACACATACACCGCATCGTTGGGCAGCAGCGGATCCGCGAGCGCATCCAGCAAGCCGCGCTCGCCGCTTTGGCCTGCGACAGGCAGCACACCTGCCGGTTGCGACAGCAGCGATCCGTTGCGCAAGACCAAGACCGTGCCGTTGCGCAGTGTCAAAAGTACGCGACCATCGCCCAAAGGCGCGAGCGCCGTGGGCTCCACTTGCGGCGGAACGATAGAGGTCTTTGTGAAGCCGACCGGCAGAGCTGTGTCCTTGAGCGGCGCGCAACTGGAGTTGTCGACACTCCAGTCGGTCCATTCGCCGTCACCACTCGCGCCATTCTTCAAGACACCAGCGGGAGCGTTGGTCGAGGTCGCTTGCAGCAGAGCTTGGCCCGCACCTTCTTCCATGCGCCAAGAACCCACCAATCCGGCGGTCTGGGGCGGGACGGCGCGCTTCATGTCGGCCAGCACTTCCGTGGGGCGACGAGCGACATCAAAGATGCGCAACTCATCGACCCAGCCGCGCCAAGCAAAGGGCGCTGTCGGGCCTTCGTCGCGTGAACCGCCTACGAATAGCTCGTTCGCCGCAGGCACCAACGCGAGCAGGCCACCCGCATCGGGATAGGACAGATCCTGCTGTGTACCCGGGATGGTCGCGACTGCGTCCAACACACCGTCCACGATGAGGGACAGGCGTGCGTTCTGCACATCGCGCACCATGGCCACATGATGCCACTCGTTGTCAGTCAGCACCGTCACGCCCGCCAGCGTGATCGGCGTGCTCGCGGGACCCACGCCCAAGCCCGCATGCAAACGAGCACCGGCGACCGACAAGCCATAGCCTTGCGCAGAGGCAGTGCCCAACCAGCGATCCAGCAGGATCGAGCCTTGTCTCCAGCTATCGTCGTTCTGCACGGAACCAGGCGCATTGCCTGGTGTCTGGTTGCAGCACGGGCGACTGCGCACCCAAAGTTCCATAGTGAATGAGCCCGCTCCCACGTCGGCTGCAGTAGAGCCACGCCCGGGCACATCGTCATCGACCACGATGCGCACGCGATCGTGGTCGCGACTGGGGGCTCCGTGCAAGCGCACTCCATGACGCGAACCCTGAGCCGGCGCACTGGTACAGAGTGCTGCCAACACGGTGATCGCGGCGCAGACGCGCATGGCTAGGCGGAGACGGCCCACGAGGTTAGTGTACAGGGAGCGCACACAACTCGCCTAACTGAGGCACATCTGCGCCTGGGGGCTGGGAAAAGTCTTCCCTTAAGCGGTGCTGCAAGGCGCTTCGGCTAGCCACTTTGCGTACGTAAAGATCTTCTGGATCGGGAGCTAGTACCATCAGTCGCGTGGACCCAACTCCCAACCAGGATGACGAGCGTGTGTACGCCGTCATTGGCGATGTGCACGCTCACATGCAGCACCTCGAACAGGTGTGCACCGAGTTGGCCACGCAGTCGCTGACGGCGGTGCTTTTGGTCGGGGACATTGGCACGCCCGAGTTGGGCTACCAACGCAACCGCACTCCGCAGAAGGACGCGGCCTACTTGGCTTCGGTGGCGCAGGTGCTGCAGCG
>JBILXQ010000427.1:0-2926 GCA_044378375.1 Planctomycetota bacterium | reverse complement strand
GGCCTCGGCTTTCGATCAAGAGGCGGACAGCTACTTGGCCTCCGAGTGCTACTTGATCTTGGCTGACTGTGTTGATGAGCGCTTGCGTGAGACGAACGCGGACTTGCGTCAAGCGCTGGAGTGGTGGGGCAAGGCGGTTGCCTTGCGCGAGCAAGCTGGTGTCAAGGACAAGCGACTCGATGAGGCCGCTGCACGCGTCAAGTTGCTCAAGGAGAAAGGCGCGGACAAGGCTCCTGCCGGGCCGGCCAAAGAAGCGGAGGCTGCACCGGTAGAAGGTGCGCAAGCACTGACGATCCAAACCAGCTTCGAGCTGCTCGCGACTCCGGATCAGTACGCTCGTCCGTGCTACGAAGCCGACGAGATGTACGCGATGTGGCTGTCGATGGGCTTCAAGACCAAGGGCTCGGCCTTCACCTTCCCCAACATGGGTGAGCCGCCGACAGTCTTCCGCGTCGGCTCCTCGGATGTGCGCGTCGATGTGGATGGCGATGGCAAAGGCGACGGTGAGAAGGACCTAAAGGTGCCGCTCACCGGCAACATCGCCCAGTTGAAGATGGAGATCGGCAAGGGCTCCAACGCACGGCCTTGGGGTGTGCTGTATGTCACTGGCATCCAGAAGGACAGCTATCAGGGCTTGGAGATGAACCTTCAAGCCGATGACACGCAGATGGCCGTGTACTACCTCGGCGCCGCGAGTGTGCTGGGCGATGTTGCCGGCACGAAGATTCGTGTGATTGATGACTCGCTGGATGGCGTGTACGGCACCGTGCCCAAGACTTGGAACATGGTGGGCATGTCCAAGGACAACTACCAAGCTGCGATGGACTCGATTGTGATCGGTGATTCCAAGCGCGCCAAGCCGTGGAGCGAGGTGCAGCAGATCGGCGGCAAGTGGTGGAAGTTCGATCTCGAGAGCGATGGACGCGAGTTGGTGGCGCGGCAAGTGACGGTCGAGACCGGCTTCTTGAAGCTCGACTACAAAGGTGGAGTTGCGCCCGCGTGGTGCATCCTCAAAGGCGCGGGCGAGATGCAGAACAGCTACTTCGACATCGCCGAAGGTGGCGCGAAGGGCGTCGAGGTGCCGACTGGTCGCTACACGCTGTACTACGGTGAAGTGCGCAAGGGCAAGAAGCGTCAAATGCAGAAGACACTCATCGTCCCTGGCAAGGGCATGGCCAACTACGATGTGCGCAGCGGTGAGACTACGCTGGTGCAGCTTGGTGCGCCTTTTGGCTTCGACTTCCGTTCGCGCTTGGAGGACGGTGAATTGACCGTGGAAGGCGGAAGTGTGGTGGTCGTAGGCCAAGCCGGCGAGCGCTATGAGCGCGCTTGGCAGTGTGTCGCGGAGACCGAGGCCTCGTGGCGCAAGAAGGGCACCAAGAAGGCCTCCAAGCCCGAGAAGATGCCGCGCATTCTCGACAACCAAGGCATCACCGACTTCGGTTGGGGTGCGTCGTGGTTCCCGCTCGATGTGAAACTGCCGGCGCCGAATGTCGACGCTGTTGAAGTTCAACTGACCGACAAGAAGCATCCGCTGTTCGGCAAAGTCGAATCAGCCTGGAAGGAGTGATCGCGTGCTCGACATTAAGTACATCCGTGCGAACCCCGAGGTGGTCAAAGCTGGTGCAGCCAAGAAGCGCATCGCGATTGACCTCGATGCCATCCTGGCTCTCGATGAGCGCGTGCGTGCCGGCATCACCGAAACGGATCGCCTGCGTGCCGAGCAGAAGAACGCTTCCAAGTTGATTGGTGCGGCCGCTCCTGCCGATCGTCCACGCTTGGCTGAAGAGCAAAAGGCGCAGAAAGTTGCGCTCAAGGAGAAGGAAGAGGATCTCGGCAAGTTGCAGGCCGAGCTGCACCACCTCCTCCTGCGCGTGCCGAACATTCCTGCCGAAGGCGTACCCGAGGGCAAGGACGACTCCGAGAACATCGAAGTCAAGCGCTGGGGGACCCCGCGCACCTTCGACTTCCCGATGCGCGACCACATCGCGCTCGGTGAGGCACAGGACTGGATCGACACCGAGCGCGGTGCTCGCATCAGCGGTTCCCGCAACTACTTCCTCAAGGGCGACTTGTGCCTCCTTGAGGGCGCCATGATGCGTTACGCGCTTGAACTCATGGTGCAGCGCGGCTTCCTGCCTCTGTCTGTCCCGACGCTCGTGCGCCGCGAGATCATGGTCGGCACCGGTTACTTCCCCGGTGGCGAAGAGCAGGCCTACCGCTGCGATGACCGTGATGACTTGTGCTTGGTCGGCACCGCCGAAGTGCCGGTCACAGCCCTCCACCAAGATGAGATCTTGGACTTGAAGGAGCTGCCGAAGAAGTACGTCGCCCTGTCCTCCTGCTACCGCCGCGAAGCCGGCACCTACGGCAAAGACACGCGTGGTCTGTACCGCGTCCACCAATTTCAAAAGGTCGAACAAGTGGTGGTGGATGTTGCCGACGCGCAGCGCTCCATCGAACACCACCAGATGATCGTCCAGAACGCCGAAGATGTACTCCAGTCACTCGGCCTCCCGTACCGCATCGTCAACGTCTGCGGCGGTGACCTTGGTGCGCCTCAAATCCAAAAGTACGACATTGAGACATGGATGCCGAGTCGCGGTGGATACGGGGAGACCCACTCCGCGAGTCGTTTCCATGAGTACCAAGCAAGGCGTCTGAACATGCGCTACCGGGATGCTGAGGGTGTGGTGCGGGTGTGCCACACGCTGAACAATACGGTTGCGGCAAGTGTGCGCATGCTGATTGCGTTGCTTGAGAATCATCAGAATGCGGATGGGACGGTGACTTTGCCGGAGGTGTTGAGGCCGTATATGGGGGGGAGAGAGAGGATTGGGAGACCCTTGTGATACTGGCCCAGACCAGTGTGCAAACTAAGGGCTGCGGACCTCTCCGTGGCCCTCTCTTTTTGGATGTCAGGTTT
>JBILXQ010000426.1:0-2928 GCA_044378375.1 Planctomycetota bacterium | reverse complement strand
GCGCAGCTCGTCCAAATGGCTCAACGCGGCGACGCCCGCTTGGAGCGTCGTTGTGGGCGGGTCGACCCACAGCAAGTAGGTCGCATCCCGCACTTGGTGGCGCAGATCCATCAAACCGGATCCCAAGGCAATCCACCCCAAGCGCAGCGGACCCAGACCGTAAGCCTTCGTCAGGCTGCCAATGGTCACCGTGTTCGGGGCCACCGTGCAGGCCCAAGCGCGCTCCGCGACCGGCAGGAACTCTTGGTAAATGTCGCAGGAAATCAGCGCGCCGCGGTGCTGGGCACAGACCTCCGCGATCGCGGCCATCTCGGAGCGCGACAGTTGGGCGCCGCTGGGATTGTGCGTGTTGGTCAGGAAGGCATGGCCCTGCTGGCCTTGGCGTTGTGCGCCTTGCAGCGCGCGGCCCAAGTCCTCCGGCCGGACCGCAAACCCATGTTCCAGCCGGCGCGGCAGCACCACGGCCTGCGCCGCGAAGCGCAAGGCCAACGAACGCAGCTGCTCGTAGCCAGGCACTTCGACGGCCACGCAGTTGCCCGGGAACAAGGCCAGGGCCGTCGCTGCCAAGCCACCGGAAGCTCCGGGCGTAGCGATGACCGCTTCCTTGGGGACGCCCAAACGCGCGGCGATCGCGGCCTCAAAGGCGGGCAGTGCACTCTGCCCCGGGTGGTTCACATCGATGCGGTAGGACTGCAGGAAGTCCGCCTGCGCATTGGGCACCCCCGAGTTGGAGAGCGGCGCTTGCGTACGCGCCGGCTTTTCGTGCGCCCACACCATGTAGGGAAAGGCCAGTCCGGGCGCAGGTGCCTGCGGCCACGGGAGGGGGGCGAGGGAGAGCTCGTTCATCGCTCTGCGAGCATAGCGCGGGTCAGCGCGGGATCTTGGATTCCATGATTTCGAGGGTGTGGAACTTGACCGCGCGATTGCGTAGCGTCCAGACCACGATTGAGAGTGACTTGAGTCGCGCCGCGCGTCGGATGCGACTTGGAAAGTTCCCTCGATCGCGCCCACACATCGAGCACGCACTCAGCTACCCGCACCATGAGCCGCCACCTGTACAGCCTCTCTACTTCCTCTCTCGCCGCGCGCACGCTGTGCGCAGCCGCCAGCGTTTGTGTTCTGTCGCTTGCTGCGCACGCGCAACAAACGGGCGAGCAAGCAACGACGACCACGACAACCACGACGGCGCCTGCGAGCACGCCCAAGATCGAGTATGTGCGCGCGGGCACCAACGCCAAGCTGTTCAACCTGCCTGACCCCAAGGGTGTGGTCTTGACCACCGCCGAAAAGGGCACGCTGCTCAAGGTCAAGGAAGTGCGTGGCACTTGGCTGTCGGTCGAGCCCGCGGGTGGCATCCCCGTGTGGATCTACGGCAAGTACTTGATCGCCGCCGACAAGGGCAGCGCGACGGTGCAAGGCACGAATGTGCGCATGCGCCCGTTGCCGAGCACCAGCCAAGACAGCTATCCGCTGGATCAGTTGTTGAAGGGCGGCGAGACGTTGAAGGTTTTGCAGCGCGCCGATGAAACCAAGCCGCTCGAGAAGGACTGGGTCAAGGTTCTGGCTCCGGCCGGCACGATCGGGTGGATGCAAGCGAGCAACGCGGCCAACCAAACGGTGGTTGACGGCGCCAAGGCGATGGAATCGGAGCACACTGCGGCGCTCGCGAAGCTGCCGCTGGTGACGCTGCCGACGACCTTTGCCACCAGCACCGACACCACGACGACAGCCGCTACTACTGCGACGGAAAAGACTGCGACGGATAAGACTGCGACCGAGAAGACCACAACCGAGAAGCCCGCTACGGAGCAAACCACAACAGCGGAGAAGGTCGAGACCACGCCCGCGGCTGCTGCGAAGACGACCTCTACCTTCGCTGCTGCGGAACAACAGTACGAAGCTGCGCGCGCCGCAACTACGGCTGATTGGAACGCTGTCAAGTCTGCTTACGAAGCCTACCTGGCAGCGAACCCCAAGGGCGCTTCGGCTGACACGGCGCGCTTGCGCATCGAGGAATGCGAACTGCGCTTGCAGATCGCGGCCATCGAATCCGACAAGAAGCTGCGCGAGCAAGAGCGTGAAGTGCAATTGACAGACGCCAAGCGTCGTTTGCAGGCCGCTTCGCTGTCGCAAGACCCGCTGTGGGGTCGCTTCCAAGCGCGTGGTTGGCTCGAGTTGGATCCGTACTCGGATGCCAAGACGCCGCGTTATGTGTTGCGCTTTGGTGGCAAGACCGTGGCCGAAGTGGTCTGCGGCACGGGCCGTTACGACCTGTCGCAGTACATCGGCTACGAGCTGGGCGTGATGGGCACCATCACGCGTGGCGCGATCGGCGAACCGGGCACCACCTCTGCTCGTCCGATGCGTTTGGACACAGCGCGCCTCGAAGTGATTTCGGGTCGTCCCGCTCGTCGCTGAGCAGCAACTCCGCAACCAGCACTTGCGACTCGCATGGCGAAGGACGGGCTACCTCTCTTTCGGCGCTTGACCGAGTTCCTCCGTCGCCTGTTCGCGGCGGAGTCCAAGCGCTATCTCTGCGACGACTGCAAGTGGGATTACGGCAACGCGTGCACGCGCCGGGAACGGCCGAATGCGCTGCGTTGCCCAGATTACAAGAAGCGCTAGATCACAAGAAGCGCTAGCTAGGCTTCGCCGCGCAGGCTCAACACCTCGCGCCGCAAGTCCATGAAGCGATCGAGCACGATCGCTTCGCGCATGCGTTCCATCAAGCGATGGAAGTAGCGCAAGTTGTGCAGCGTGATCAGCATCGGCGCCAGCATCTCTTCGGCGATCACCAAGTGCCGTAGCACCGCGCGCGGATAGCGCAGGCAACACGGGCAATCGCACTCGGGATCGAGCGGACTGTCATCCTCTTTGTGCTTGGCGTTCTTGAGGTTGACCTCTCCGCGACTGGTCCAAGCCTTGTGC
>JBILXQ010000425.1:0-2932 GCA_044378375.1 Planctomycetota bacterium | reverse complement strand
CATGCCGCAACACACGCCGCAGAGCCTGTCGCTCTTTGCTCAGGTCTTCCACCGGCACGCGCACCACGCCGTCGTACAAGCCGCCGGCCCAGTGACCGATGCCGGTCGCATCGCGGAAGTCCTGCTTGCGATACAGGACCACGGAGATCGGCCGTCCTTCGCTCTCGACAGGCGCGATGCCAAACAGCGTGACGTACTCCCCGTACGCGTCTTCCAGCAGCGCCAGCAAGCTAGAATACGAAGCCAGCAAGTCACTGCGCGAACCATCATACGAGAGGGCGAAGTGCGCCGAATGATCGGTCCACATGTCGCGCTGTGCATCCAAACGCCGCCGCCACTCGTCACGACGCGGCGGGATCTCGCTGCGCTCGGGCGCCAACTCGATGGCGCGCGTCAAGTCGGCGATGGCAAGTTCCAGCTGCGCCACCACACCCAGATCGCGTGCGTGGGCACGGCGCCACAAAGCCTCAGCCAAGTTGTAGCGCAGCACAGGTTGCCCTGGTGCTGCGGCTAGACACTCGTCCAAGAGCTGAACTGCTTCGTCGTACTGCTGCGCTTCGAGTGCGGTAAGAGCGGCACGGTTCTTGGCGGCAACCTCGGGCGCAACACCCTTGCTCAAGGCCTGGGGTGCAAGCGTCGGTACATCTACTGGCAAAGCTCCGATGGCTTCGCGCCGCGCCAGCGGAGCTTCAAAACGCGGCGCTTGCACCTCGGGCTGCGGCTGCGGTGCGGGTGCCGCAGCGGGCAGCCACCACCAAGCCGCCAACACTACGAGCGCCACCAGCAGCAACCACACAGTGTGCTTCATGAGGCGGTCCCCTTCGCGGAAGGCAGCGGCACATCGACACCCCGCGAACGCAACTGGGCGCGCAGTGGTCCATACGAACTAGGCCACTCATGAGCCCGTTCGAGCGCGCGCACGGTGTGGCGTGCTGCTTCATGGACCTGGGCTTCATCTACCTTAGCCAACACACAGGCGAGCGGACGCGCAGCACCCAACCTGCAGCCCGCACTTGCCACCCCAGCTGCAACAGCACGATCCGCTTCCAAGCCGCTGCACCAACGCTCATCGGCCAACTCGCTCGACAAGCAGCACTCGTCCGATTCACTTGACAGTGCGTGCCGGGCGCACAGGCTCTCGACCGCCTGCTGCAAAGCAGCAAAGGCGGGTGCGGCCTGCTCGGGCGGGACAACGACGGCAATCCCCGGACAAGTTTCACGAGCCGCCTCGAAGCCCTCGCCACCGGCGAGCACATGCTCCCAGTACGGGAATTCCCGGCAATGGCGCGGACGAGCCTCGTACACCAGGCAGGTGTTGCGCCCCACCAACAACGCGCAGGCCCCGCCCGCATCCGCGCGCTCGCGCAAGGACCAAGCCTCGACTCCACGGCGCGGATCCAACGCACGCTTCAAGTAGCGCGCTGTAAAGTTGTCTTGACTCATGCCCAAGCTGCGCGCCATGGGCTCGATCTCGCTTTCGTCCACCCACACATAGCCGCTGCCGCCGCTGCAGCAGTGACCGCAACGCTGGCAGGCAAACCGAAAGGGCCGTGCTGCTTGCAAACCGCGCTCATCCGCCATCGCTAGCGCCCTCGTTTGGCACGACGACCCACATCATCGTAGGCACCACGACCGGCCAACAACTCGGTCACATCCGTGCGCAATTCGGCCCACGACGCGTAGCGCAAGACCGGATCCTTGGACAACAGCTTCTCGATCAGGAACTGCAAGTGCGGCGAGAAGCGACGCGACTTCAACTCGGGCGAACGCAAGGCTTCTACAAGTGCTTTCGCCAGCGCTTCATCGCCAGTCTGGCCCTCAAACGGCAAGCGCCCCACTACCAAGTGGAACAGTGTGGCGCCCAAGCTGTACATGTCGCTGCGTTCATCGATGACGCCTCCGCTAAGCAGCTCAGGCGGGATGTACTCCTTGGTGCCGGCGGCCACAGCACCGCTGCCGATAGGGATGGCAAAGCCCAAGTCAATCAAGACCACGCTGCCATCCTCACGCTGCATCAAATTGCCCGGCTTCACATCGCGATGCACCAAGTGATGTTGCGTGGCCAAGTGCTCCAAGGCCGCGGCAGCTTGGAGCATCAAGGCCAAGGCCTCGTCCTCCCCTAGCGGGCCCTCGGCATCCAAGCGCTCCAGCAACGTGCGCCCGCGCACCAGCTCTTGCACCGCAAAGTAGATCGGGCCCACACGCAACACACCAAAGCCCTGCGCGATGCTGGCATGGCGCACACTGGCCATCAACTTGGCTTCGCGCACGAACGCCTCGAGCGCCGCCTTTTGCCGGCACAAGCGTGGCGACAGGATCTTCAACGCAACTTCGCGGCCGGCCTTCACTTCGCGCGCAGCCCAAACCTCCGCCGTGCCACCGACGCCTAAGCGCGCGCGGAACTCGTAACCGGGGATCTCCGGCCGCGTGAACGCATCCGTGCGCCGCAAGCGAGCGGCATGTGCTGCATCCAGACCGCAGTGCGCGCACAGGGCCTCGTCCAAAGCACCCCCGGCGCGCAAGGCTTCCAGCAGCCCACGGGCCTGGGTCTCGTCGACGTGACCACGCGCCACGAGCTTGGCCAAGTACATCTCGTCGGGGTGAGCCATCTCCGGCATCCTAACCTTCAAGATCACGGGACCGGAGGGTCGATCTAGTCCCTCGCCGTGATCCCCGCGACCGTACGCAGCGTCCATCGCTACTTTGAGCCAGCCGACCGCTTCGTGCAGATTGCGGTACTGGGTCCTGAGGCCTTTGGTGATCTGGCCGGCCAGGCCATGTCCGGAGCCGACTGGCGCCACGCCGTGGTGCAGCGCTGTGTGCCGGAACTGACTTTGGAGGAGCACCGCGAGGCGGCCTACCGGCTATGCGTGGAGGTCAACCCGCGCCTCGATGTGCACTGTGTGCAGTTGGCTGGCCAGGGATCCGGTAC
>JBILXQ010000424.1:0-2943 GCA_044378375.1 Planctomycetota bacterium | reverse complement strand
GCTTCGCCCTCAACGAGGAAGCCGCCGACCGTGATCGGGCCCGAGGCCGTGGCCCACACCGTGCGCCCTGACACATCGGTCAGTTCCGTGAAGGCCAACACACCGCCTTGAAGGCTGGTGGCGTCACCAATCGCGCTGACCGTGGCGTCCAACTTGCGCCCGGGCTTCACGCCCGCCGGCAGCGTGGCTTCCACTTGCACGATGGCGATGTTCTTCGACGAGAGCGTATTGAGGTCGACGTTGATGTTGCGCGTCAGCAACAAGTTCGAGAGCAAACGCCGAGCGGCTTCGATCGAGTCGCCGCTGCCTTGCAAGCCGACCACGAGGCCGATGCCCATCACTGAGTTGTCCTCTTGGCCACGCACCGCGGCCAGAGCGCTGATCGGCGTGCCGAAGTCACCAGCAGGACGCGTGAGCCCGAGCGGCGCATAGCGCTGGTCTTTGGTCCACGCAGCGCTCGACACCGTGTTCGGTTGCGTCGGTGCTTGCACCGGCGCCTGCAACGGTGCTTGCACGACCGTCACCGGCAGCGTGCTGTCCTGCGGAGCAGCAGGCGCTTGGGCCAGCGGCATGAGAAGCATGAAGATCGAGGTCCACATAGTGAGCTAGTCCTGTTGCAGATCAGAAGGGCCAGAGCCAGTCGATGGCGTCATGGATCCAGGCACCGAGACCCGTGCGGTTCGTGCTGTTCGTCAACGGACCACTGCCCGTGTACGCGACCTTGGCATCAGCCACCAGCTCGCTGGTGACAGTGTTGTCGGCCTTCACATCCCAACGACGAATGACGCCGCTGAACTCGATCAGCTTGGTTTCCTTGTCGATCTTGATCTCGCGGCGACCGCGCACGACCAAGTTGCCGTTCGGCAGCACATCGACCACCACTGCTGTCACGCGCGCATTGAACGCGCCCTTCTTGACATAGTTCGCTTTGCCCTTGAACTGATCGTCCGAGCTGCCTTCCAAGGCCGGCAGCGTCGAAAACGCATTGGGCTTGATGTCGAAGTTCGAGAGTTGCTTCTCGAGCGAGCTTTGCTTCTGCAAGTCACTCGTCTCTTCGTTCTTCACATCCTGTTGTTCGCTGATGACGATGGTGATCAAGTCGCCAGCGCGTTGGGCCGTTTTGTTGGCCACGAGACCGATCGGGCCTGCATCGGCGTCATAGATCGAACCGCGGCGCTGGGGCGGCGTGACCGGACCCGTTTGCAGGGCACCCGTCTGCGCTTGCGCATCGAGCGCCAAGCCACACACGAGCAGGAAGAGCGCACAGACTTGTTTCATGTTGGAATTCCTCACAGTTGCACCCGCACCGAGCCACGGCCGGTGACCGCAGCAACGAAGGACTTCTTCTTGTCGTTGGACAACACCTTGACGCGATCGCCGAGTGCGCCGTCGTCTTGGGCCACCATCGTCGAACGCGCGACGACAGCCCCCTTGGCCACTTCGACGGTGATAACATCGCCGCGGCGCACGAGGCGCTCGCGTTGCACATCACCGTTCGTCAACACCGCACCCGGCGCGAGATCGCGCAGCGCGGTGGCGCCGATGGCTTGATCCGCAGCCAGCGTCTTCGACGCGCTGGCGCCGATGACCTTGGCGCGCTGGTACACGAACGCATCGTGCGGCACGACCTCGCCGCGACGCACCGGCTTGACCAGCACGCTGTGACGCTCGTAGGTGCTGACCTCAAAGGTCGCAAACGCAGTGCGGTACAGCTCGCCATCGAGCCAGACCTGCACGCCCACCGACCAGGCACCGCTGCTCGGTGCGCGCTCGTCGAGCGACACCTTCAGTTCGAAGTTCGAGGCTAGCTCAGGCTCGGGCACCACCAACGGTTTGGTCTGCGCGTTGGCGCGAATCTCGCAATCCAGACCCGTGAAGCGCTGGCGCAGGGCTTCTTCGGCCAACGTTTGGATCTGCGTCGCCTCGATGACACGCGTCGTCGGGCTCGTGCGGCAAGCATCCGCACCCGTGACTTGGTGCGCCACGCCGGGCAACTCCAACTTGAGCGCGGCTTCGATCTGGCCGCGGTCAAAGCGCCGCGTCCAGCCCGGAGCCGGAGCACCACCGAGGCGCACCGCGGCCAGACGCGCGGCTTCCTCGTTGGACACGCCGGACACCACAGCGATCTCGCCGAGAGTCACTTCGGTGCCGCGCACCGAAGCCTCGGGCTTCAGCGCGATCGTCGCGGCGAGTACGGTTGTTGCGAAGGTCAGGATCATGGCGCTACCTCAACGCACCATCTGGTTGACTTGCTGGAGCATCTCATCGCTCGCGCGGATCGCGCGGCTGTTCACTTCGTAGTTGCGCTGCGCCAGGATCAGCGACACGAGCTCATCCACCACCTGCACGTTGCTGCGCTCGCGGTAGCCTTGCTTCAGCGTGCCCGTGCCCGTTTGACCGGCGACACTCGAGGTCGCGGGACCGGAAGCACCCGACTCGCTGTAGTAGTTGCCGCCTTGGGCCTTCAAACCTGCGGGGTTCGGGAAGCGCCACACTTGCAACTGACCGGCGTTCGTCGGCGTGCCGCCTTCGCTGTTCTGCGTCGAGAACGTGCCGTCTTCGCCGATGCTGACCGCGATCACATCCGCACCGATCTGCGGCGCGCCTTCGAGCAAGTAGCCCTCGGCCGTGACCAGCGAACCATTCGCATCGCGATGGAAATCACCATCGCGCGTGTAGCGCGCCTCGCCGTTCGGCAGCGTGATCTTGAAGAAGCCTTCGCCCTGGATGGCCAGCGAGTACTGGCCGCCCGTCGGCTCAAGCTCGCCTTGTTGGAACATCTTCGACGAGCCCGACACCTCGGTGCCGGTGCCGACTTGCAAGCCCGTCGGCGCGCGTTGCTCGCCCGCGGTGATCGCGCCCGGCTCGCGATAGGTCTGGTACAGCATCGAGCGGAACGACAACTCGCTCTTCTTGAACGAGCTGGTGTTCGCGTTGGCGATG
>JBILXQ010000423.1:0-2951 GCA_044378375.1 Planctomycetota bacterium | reverse complement strand
TGATCGATGCCAGTGCCACGAACGGCTTTGGATTGGAGCTTTCGGACTCTAGCCAAGGTGTGTTGGTGGTGCGTGTGAACGAAGGTTCATGCGCCGATCGCTGTGGCTTGGAGGCCGGCGATGTGCTGGAACGCATTGAGCGCACGCCTCTCCTCGATGCCGCACAAGCTCGCGAGTTGCTACGTGCGCGCACCAAAGATGGTGCGGCGTTGCTGATCGCACGCCGCGGGACTTCGCGCTGGCTGCACCTGGACGCGGCGCAGGAGAACTGAGATGAAGACCGTGCAATCCAAGAAGGTCGATGCGTTGGAGGCCATCTACGATCGGCGCGCCGTACGCGAGTACACCGGTGTGCATCCTTCGCGTGAGACGATCCAAGAACTGCTCGAAGCCGCCGTGCAAGCGCCCAGCGCGATGGACCTCCAACCATGGGAGTTCGTCATCGTGCAGGACGCTGCACTGCTCAAGCGCATCTCGGATCGATCCAAGAAGCTGAGCCTGCATCACATGAAGCCGGGCTCGGGGCTCTCGCTCTTTCGGCGTGAGCTAGAAGACCCCAAGACCGACATCTTTCACGGCGCAGGCACTGCCATCATCATCGTCGCCAAGCCTGGCGAGTGGCCGGCCATCGAGGACTGTTGCTTGGCAGCACAGAACTTGATGCTCGCCGCTCATGCCATGGGCTTGGCAACTTGTCCGATTGGCTTTGCACGCGAGGCGCTGCAAGAGCCGTCATTCCAGAAGGAGCTGGGCATCGGTGAACACCATCTGCCCGCCATGGCCATCGCTGTGGGGTATGCGAAGTCGCGGCCCAAAGGCCCACCTCGCAAACCCCCGCATGTGGTGGCTTGGCGCTAACGAGGCGCTTCACCGAGGCTTCTCGCAGTGGCTTAGTCCCTAAGCCGCTGCACGAACCCAACGAGCTCTTGAGCATCGTAACGCAACGCTTTCGCGTCGCTCACGATGCTCAAGGGCCAGCCCAAATCACGCCCACGCGTATCTCCACCTGCAGCGTGGAGGTCCTTCAACACCTGCCAGTACACGCAAGGCATCCTGGCCTTGGAGAGGAACCGCTGCATGTCCTCCGACTCTAACGCTCCATCCGTGATCACAACCGCCAGACACCGCGATCCCGTCGGCACGGTACGGTGCAAACGATCCAATCGCTCAAGCGCAGCTGTGGACAAGCTACTTCCGAACAACCACTTGTCCAGCTGCGAAAGTGGCTTCAAATGTGCAGCTTCGTCGCTCCATCCCACAAGTGGCCGCGGATCAAATTCTGGTCGGATTGGATTCGAGTTCCAACAGTCAACTGCAGACTGATGACCCGCTCGGCGCAGCGCATTGTGCAAGCGCGATACGGCTGACCAGATGTGGGGAATCAGCGCGTAGGTACTGCCGGAAATGTCAACCAAAATGGACACAGCTAGAGGCCTATCTGTGGACATGCGAACCGACAGCGGACTTTGCACTACCTCGGACATCCAAGCCGATAGCCAGCGCGAGTCCACCACCGATCCACCATCAGGATCACGCACCAGTTCCTCGTCAAAACTACCCGACAGCTGCTGGACGAAGGACGCGTACACAGGGCTGAAGGGGATACGCGCGGAACGCTTGAACAAACGCTGCAAGTGCGTGCTTTCTTCGGGATTGCGATCATGGCCACGACATTGGCGTGGAGCAGCTGTGGGGGTATACGAAACTTGACTTACTCTGGGGCGCAGCCGCTCCCAATCTTGCCAAGTACCGCGGCCTCCTAAGATGCGGTAGTACCCCTCTTCGCCAAGCACTGTGTAGTACCAGTCCCCTAGCCATTCAGGTACGTGCCCAACGGTGTCTCCGTCTTGAGCTCGATCCCTAGCCCTGCGTCTAAGGACTTCGAACGCCTCGGCAGCTGCTGAGCTCTCTGCGCGTTCCCGCTGATCGACAAGCTGTAAGTCCACAGCACAGATGAGACTTTTGACTGTCCCGGTTCGATTCTCCGGAAGGTGGTTCGGAGTGCGCAGGTACAGCCCCGAGGGTGTTCGGAATCTATGTGCTTGCAGTGCCATGATCGGCCTCCGTCGGTGGGATGGTCGCGGGAATGCTGCTGGCTGCGATGAGTTCATACACTTCATCGGCCAACCGAACATCAAGCCCATCGAGGAGTGCAAGTTGCCAAGCACGCTTGCTACTCAAGCCGATCCGCCGAGCGGCCAACACGCGCAAGCCCATGCGAATACTCGGTGGGATCGGCAACTGCCCGCGCTTGAACATGCCGCGCAAGCTATCAAGGGAATCGCGCACCGGTTGTGCTTCGTCCTTCGTGTAGCCCGCCTGAATGTAGATACCCAACTCATCTCGGGCAGATAGGTAGTTGGCAGCTACGAACACTGCGCGCCCAAGAAATGCTGAGCTAATCGACTGGGTGGAATAGGATCCCCCACCATCGCGTCGCAAGCCGTTGCAGCAAGCGATCACCAAGAAGTCCTTGTGCGGTACGAACTCTTCACCGGAGGACAAGCGCAGTGATCCTTGACTGTCAAAAATACTATGCAGGCGTCCCAGTAGTCGCGCTGACGCGAGATCGAACTCATCCAAGATCACAACACCACCGGTGCGCGCGGCACGCGTGAGTCCTTGCTCGATCCATACCAAGCGTCGGTCCTCATCCGCCCAAGGTCGGTCGATGAGGTCCTCGGCCGTGGTTGCACCGCTGAT
The DNA here is from genome assembly GCA_044378375.1 of Planctomycetota bacterium. Taxonomy (GTDB): domain Bacteria; phylum Planctomycetota; class UBA1135; order UBA1135; genus SXXH01. The sequence continues at coordinate 248 of JBILXQ010000423.1, read as the reverse complement.
CTCTAGTAAGTACTGCGGCAAACCAAGTCGATGCGCCGCATGGCGTGCAGCGTAAGTCTTCGAGGAGCCCGAAGGCCCCGACACGAGGACCACACGCGTGCCGCTGGCACGAGCCAGCGCAATAGCTTCATCAATAGCTCTGCAGGTACGCGTGCGCCTGTAGTTCGCATCCGGTTGGAAGTTGGCGGGTTGCGCGTGCAATTGAACCGTCGTGCTCATCTCACTGGCCCTCCCCTGACTGCTGCTGG
>JBILXQ010000049.1:0-10351 GCA_044378375.1 Planctomycetota bacterium | reverse complement strand
GAGCACAGCAACGAGGGCGAGGGCGGGTGTGCGCATGGGCGAGGTGCTCCTAGAGTTTGGGCGTACCTGAACTAGACGGTGCATCGGGCGGGGCGGTTCCCTTCCTCTGCGGCCCATCCTGTGTAGGCACGAGCGTAGCCGGAAATGGGGAATCCCGCAGGGTACGAATCGGGGCCATCCGCGCAGGGGCGCGGATGGTCGAGAAGCGATTTCCTACTACTGGTCGCTATCCGTGTCGCTGGGCGTGCGTCCGTGCTTCAATTGGCGCAAAATATTCGCCAAGCGCAGCTTCAGCCTAGTGGCGCGCATCCGGGCCGCATCGGGGCTTTCCATGTTCAAGGTGGCGGCAATGTCCTTCCAAGGCAGCCCGTCGACCTCGCTGGCCACGATGAGGAAGCGCTCCTCGGAATCCAAGAACTGCAGCCCGAGCCGCACCCATTCGCGCTCTTCGTTGCGCTGTGCGCTGCGCTCAGGACGGGCGATGTTGCGGTGGTCGGAACCGTAGCTCGACATGACGCGGCTGGCGTCCGAAAGGGTGTCCGAGTGCGACGGGCGGCGCGCATGGCGGCGGGCCTCGTCGATCACATGATTCGAGGCGATGCGGCGCATCAAGGCGCGCAATTGGGCGGCATTTTCAGGCTGAAACCGCGGCCCCCATTGGAGAAAATTCAGCAAGGCCTGCTGGACCACATCGGACACATCCAAGGCGGGGTCAGGGTGTTCGTGCAGGTTCTTGCGCACATCCGCCCGCAGCCAGGGCTCGACGGACAGCATAAGCGCCCCCAGCGCCTCGCGGTCGCCGTCGTACCAGCGCCGGAGCAGCTCTAGCAAGTCGGCGTCGGACGAGGGGGAGGAGGGGTGCATGGGCGCCGGGGTGGGGAGGGGATTCAACCAGCTAGGAGGCAGGGCTGTCTTCGAATACCCGTGCCCCTATGGGTAGGTCTGAAGTCAGAGTAGGCCTAATGGCGGTCGCCGCCGCGAGGCAGGCTAGGCCACGGTCCAGGCCCCAGATAGGCCCGCAGAGCCTCATCCTCGGGGTGTTCTTGCAGCAGAGCCTCAACGAGTCGGCGGCCCTCGGGGTCACCGTTGCGCACCAAGGCCGCTGCGAGCGAGCGTTGCAGGTTGTGGGCCTCGGGCTGCAGTGCTAGGGCCGCACGCCATGCACTCACAGCGCCGGTTCGGTCTCCGGCCTCTTCCAAGGCCAAGGCGTAGAGACCGTGGTACTCGACCGTGCGCGGCGCGAGGGGTGCCAAGGCCTTCAAGCGCGCAACTGCGCCCTCAGCATCCAACGACTCCAGATCCGCGTGCGCCAAGGCGATCTCTAAGGCCGGCCAAGGTGCATGTTGGGCCGCCAACGGTGTGGCGAAGCTCGTCAAGCGTTGCACATCGCGCTTGCCCACCAACACTGCAGCCGCGCGTTCGATGGCGCTGCGCGCGTATGCATCCACGCGTGGTGTCGCTCCTGCACGCGTCAGCAACTGCAATACCTCGTCGGGCAGCTCAACTTGTTCTTCCTGCGTCTCATACGGCGACGAGACGACTTGCGCGCTGGCGAAGGCGCGGCCGGCCTCGCACAGAGTGCGACCGGTGCCATCGCCTTGCGCTGCTTCGAACGCCGCATACGCATTGCCGCGATCGGCAGCACCGCGCAGTGCAGGCCGCGACCAACGGCGTAGCAACTCATCGGCGCGCGGCGCATCTTCGAAGCCGTCTTCGGCATAGGACCACAAGGTCCAGGGCGATTCGGGTGTGTGCTCGCCACCCACCACATGCGCACACTGCAGCGACTCGAGTCCGCGGCCCTGCACCAGCAACACGCGCGTGGGACTGCCGTTCCAATGTGCATCCGGCAGGTCCTCGGGTAACGGTGCATCCCCATCCAGCCAGCGCACCACGGTGGTGCCGTCCATGGGCGTGAGGCTGTGCACAGGCACGAATTCACCGAGAATTGCAGGGCAAATCACGAGGTCGTACTGGCCGTCGTGGTAGCGCTCCCAGGCTACGCCCGGCTCGAGGACAAAGCCCGCCGGCAGGTTGTCTTGATCCTCCGGTTTGAGTTCAAAGAGCGCCAGTTCCATGCGCGGCATGAGGTCGTGCCATGCAGCCGTGCGGTCGATGCTTGTCACTCCGCTTTCGCGCAGTGCGGCCCAACGCAGGGCCGTGAGTTGTCCAACAAACAGGACACGCAGACCTTCTCCGCTCTTGCCGCGCGCAGCGCGAACGGCTTGCGGTACGAGCGCGACGCTGGTGCGCAAGCGCGCCATGTCTTCGCCTGCATCGTCCAAGTTGGGCGTCACCAAGCGCCGTTCGACCGTGGCGATCTTGAGGCCGCCATCGCCGGGTTCGACGGTGGCAAAACCTACGGCAGCATCTGCCGCGAGGTAGGGGATCACCGGACGACGCGACCAAGGTGCCAGCAGCACGACGGGCTTGACCGTCGGGATCGCGACCAGTGCCGCGCAGCCAAGGATCGGGGCGACGGCGAACCAGCGCGTGCGCTCCTTCGACTCGGCCAAGGCTGCCAACGCTGCGCCGGCACAGGTGACCCACACGGCGAGCGGGATCCACTGGGCCGCAGAGAGCGCATCTTGCGTGGGATCGCCGGCGGCGAGCAGTTCGGGCACCAACAACAAGCCCACCGCGCCGCCTACGAGGGCCACACCGGTGGCGTACTTGCCGCGCAAAGCGTGCAGCGCCACGCCCAACGAAAGCGCCGGCAAAGCGTAGGCGCTGGCCGCGAGCAACGCGTCCCAACGCCATGTGCCGCGCCAAGAGAAGTCGAGTCCAAAGCGCTCCAAGTGCTCGGCGAGTCCGCGCTGTGTCGACACCGAGTCCAGCCAGCTCAGCGAGAGCAAGCAACTGCTGGCCGCTAACGCCAGCGCGACATAGGACGCGAGTCGGGCTGTGCGCAACGAGATCAGCATCATCGTGAAGGCGCTTGCGCCGACCGCCATCAGCAACAAGAGCACCACGCCGTGAGCGCTGGCCGCTCCGGTGGAGCCATCGCCCAGCAAGCGCGCGTGGCGCCCCACGCAAGCGAGCGCGACGGCGACACCTGCGGCGGCCAAGAACAGTCCCACAAGCTCGAGCTTCTTTGGCTGCGGCAGGCGCGCATCGACCTTGGTTTTGGCCGCCAAACCGAGCACCACCAGCAAAGGCATGAAGAGCAGCACATCCAACATCGGCATGCCGTACGAGGCGGTTCCCAAGAACGCATGCACGGCGTAGCCGAGGGGCAGGCCCCACAACGCTGACAAGCGTGGTCCGCGTGCATAGGTGCGCACCACGATGCCACCCAGCAACAAGGCGAACACGCTCCACAGCGCTGTGGAGTGCGCGTCGAGCCCCGTCCAGGTGGTGAGGCCGCCGCCTAACCCGCTGCGGGTGCGTGAGAGGACCGCCCCGAAGAGCGCGCCGAACAGGAACTGCGCCAGTGCATACATGTGCCGAAGGATACGAAACCAGCGCTACCATCGAGAGCCATGAAGCCGGGCCTTGTCGAGTTGCGCGCACTGCAAGCGCCCTTGTTGGCGTGGTATCGCGCTGTGCAACGCGATCTGCCTTGGCGTCGCACGCGCGATCCGTACCGCATCTGGATCAGTGAGGCGATGCTGCAACAGACGCGCGTCGAGGCGGTCATCGGCCATTACGAGCGCTTTGTGGCGCGCTTTCCCAGTGTGCAGGCGCTGGCCGAGGCGGACACCCAAGCGGTGCTCGAGGCGTGGAGCGGACTGGGCTACTACCGGCGTGCGCGCGCCCTGCACGCCACGGCGCAAGAGTTGGTAGCGCGCCATCAAGGCGTGTTCCCGCAGCGTGCCGCCGAGTTGGTGCAGCTGCACGGCATTGGCCCGTACACAGCTGGAGCGGTCGCGAGCATCGCCTTTGATGCTCCGGACGCGCTGGTGGACGGCAATGTGGAGCGCGTCTTTGCGCGCTGGCTGGGATGGGAGTTGCCGCGTGCCTCACCCGAGCTGAAGCGGCGCAGCTGGCAGGTTGCGAGCGAGTTGGTGCCCGCTACAGGCGCTGGCGAATGGAACCAGGCCCTGATGGAGCTAGGCGCGGTGGTGTGCACGCCGCGCAAACCGCGCTGCCTGGCTTGTCCGGTGGCTGCGTGGTGTACAGCGCACCGCACCGGGCGCGCGGAGGCTTTGCCGTCGGAGCGCGCCAAGCCGGCCACCATCGAAGTTGAATTGCTCGTGCACGTGGTGCGTGAAGGCGGGCAGTACTTGCTTGTCAAGCGTCCTGAACAGGGCCGCATGGCAGGTTTGCTCGAGTTTCCAAGCATCGAAACAGCACCTGGAGAGGTGCTTTGGCCGCGGGCTTTGCAGGCAGAGTTCGCCACGGGCGACGAGTTGGCGCGCGTGCGCCACGCCATCACGCGCCACCGCATCCACGCCCGCGTGCTGGAGGCGCGCTTGCTGCGTCCGGTCGTGGCTGGCGAGCTGGCGGATGCGCGTGGTGCACGCTGGCTCTACTCCAGCCCCGAACGCTTGGGGCAACTGGCGTTGACGGGCATGGCGCGCAAACTGTGTGCGCTGCTCCATTGATCGCCGCCGCGCAGGATGGCACAAGGTGCAGCGTGGTTCCGCCTCTGTCGCCGCAACGCCTAAGCGCAAAGGGAGTCAGCTTCGTTGTACCCGCGTACAACGAGGAAGACGGGATTGCAGGCGTAGTCGAGCGCCTGTGCGCGCTCCAGCTCGGTGTGCCGATCGAGTTGGTGGTCGTGGATGATGGCTCCAAGGACCGCACCGCGGCGCGCTTGCTCGAACTCCAGCAGCGCTTTCCCGCTTTGGTTGTCGTGCGCCATCCCTACAACAATGGCTATGGTGCCGCGCTCAAGACCGGCTTCGCCCGCGCCCAGCACGACATCGTCGTCATCACGGATGCGGACGGGACTTATCCCGAGGGCATGATTGGCGCGTTGATCGAGAAGGTCGATGAAGGCGCTGATATGGCGGTCGGTTCGCGCACGGGCAAGGATGTGCACATTCCGCTGGTGCGCCGTCCGGCGAAGGCCTTCTTGCGTTGGTTGGCGAGCTACTTGGCGGGCACACACATCCCGGATCTCAACTCAGGACTGCGCGCGATCCGACGCGAGCTGGTCTTGCGCTACCGCCCGATCTTGCCGCAGGGCTTCTCCTTCACCACCACGATCACCTTGGCGGCCCTGACCAATGATCATGTGGTCGCGTACGTGCCGATCAACTACGCCAAACGCTCGGGCCGCTCGAAGATCCGGCCCATCCGCGACACGCTGGGCTTTACCCAGTTGATCGTGCGCACGGTGCTGTACTTCAACCCGCTGAAGGTCATCTATCCGGTGGCGGGCTTTGTGTTGGTGCTGCTGCTGGCGTCGCTCGCCTACGACATCTTCGCCGTGTCGCCGCCGAACTTATCGGACAAGACCACACTGCTGTTCATCGCGATGATGTTCACGCTCTCGGTCGGCTTGCTGGCCGACTTGATCGACAAGCGCACGCGCCTTTAGCGCAACAGAGAGCGCAGCACGCGCCGCACAAAGTGCTCTAGCTCAAGCGTAGAGGTTGTCTCGGGCCGCACGCGACCACCGATGCTCGGCGCGCAGGCGCGACCCATGCGGTCGCTGGAGAGGCGCACGCTCAAACGCTTGTTGGCGATCCCTGAGACGGCCAAGTCCAAGTGATCGTCGCTCCACAAGACATCGAGCCGACCTTCCTTGCCATGCAAGTCACGCAAGCGATACCCCACACCTGCTTCGGCCGGGGTGTCGAGGGTCAAGCAACCCGACACAATCACGCCGAGGTCGCGCGTGATGGCCACCGGCCCACAGACGAGGTTGAGGTCACGCAAACGCCGTAGCAGCGTGCGGGCCTTGTCGGCAGGTAGTAGGGGCGCGTCGAGTTCCACCATGGTGTCAGTCTCCCGCTTCTCTATCGGACGAAGTGGGGTCCGAAGTTGACTCGCGCCCTTCGGAGGCATGAGATCGCTGCCCATGGATGTCCCGCAATCGGCCCCCTCAGGCTGGGTCTTGGCTGGCCGGCTGCTCGTGTCGCTGGCGATTGCGGCCGCGGTCATGACTCCGCTGTGGCTGTGGGGCGGCGTGGATCGGGCGACATTGGAGATGACGTGGAGCCGCTTGACGCTGACGGCCTGGTTGCCGGCGTTCGCTCTGCATGCGTTCTTGTATGTGGTGCGCTCGTGGCGGTTTGCGGTGTTGATGCCTGCGGATGTGCGCCCTCCGCAGCGCCAGTTGCTGCCGGTGTGCGCAGCGCACACGCTCGCCACCTTTGTGCTGCCGGCGAAAACGGGCGAAGCGACCTTTGTGCTGTACAGCGGCCGCACCTCTGGCGTGCCTGCGCCCGCTGCTGTGGCGGCTTTGGTGGTGTCAAGAATTTTAGACATGGCCTCGGTCTTCCTCGGCCTTGGCGTGGCGTGTGTAGCCATGCATGTGTCCGGCAGCTGGCCTGCAGTCGCGTGGTTCTTGCCCGCAGGCTTGGTCCTGTTGGTGCTGGCCGCAGCGGGCTTTGCGCTGGCGGCGCGCGGCGATTCCCTGGTCGCGGCAGTGGGTTGGTTTGTGCGTGTGCTGCGCTTGTCGACGACAAAGCCAGGGCAGTGGTTGCTGACGCGTGCTGATGCGTTTGCGGTCGCACTGCGTCAGGCCGGTTCGCCTATGCGCCTCGCCAGCGCCTGTGCGTTGTCGCTGCTGGCGTGGTTGGTGATCTTCTTGTTCTGTGCGATCTTGGCGCGCGGTTTGGGCATCGGCACTCAGATCGGGTTAGCGGAAGCCACTTTTGGTTCCGCACTCGCGATGGTGACTTCCCTCGTGCCGCTGTCGGCCTTTGCGAACTTTGGCACCTTTGAAGCTGGCTGGGTTGGCGGCTTCGGTTTGCTGGGCGTTGATCGCGAGACTGCGGTGGCGACCGGCGTGGGGCTGCATGTGGTGCAGCTCGTGCATGTGGTGTTCTTAGGCGTGCTCGGTCACATCGGCATGGCGCTTTGGTCGCGCCGTGCGTGACTCGGCGTGCCGCGTGCTCGCCGCGCAGCACGCATCTGCACGAGCTTGGCAGCCACCGCTTCGCCGATGACGCGACAGCCTTGCGGTGTGCAGTGGATCTCGTCGTACCAGTGCGTCCAATCGTTCGGTAGTACTGGCCGCAGGTCGAGCTCGCCCACGCCCATCTCTTGGGCAATACGAGTCGCACTCGCGTCCACTTGGCGCAGTAGATCCCACACCACCGGGTAGTCCCAGTACGCGTCGACAGGACCTTCGAAGGGCTTGCCGCGTGCAAAGCTCCAGCAATGTGCGCGCGCTTCGTCTGCTGTGAAGGCGCCTTCGATCCAAGGTTGGCGCGCCACCAACACCAACGGCGCGCGCACCGCCGCACGCCGCACGATCGAGCGGAACCAATCTTCGAACTGGTTCAGCATCGGCGTCGGGTCGGGGCACTCGCGCAAGATGGTGGTCGCGCGCGCCTTCATCTCGCGGGCAGCTGCGATGCGCTTGCCTACATGCGTGCGCTGTTCGACACCACCCAAGCGCCGCCGCGCGATCGTCAAAGCACGCCACAGAGCCGTGCTCTTGGGGCTCAAGCCGTAGGGGCCATGCGGGTTTTGGGCCCACATTTGCCCGGGTTTGAGGTGCTCGGCTTCGATGGATTGCGGTGCGCCACGCTCCAACCAATGCACCACATCCGAAGCACCTACATAGAACACCACGGCATCGACCTTGTCGTAGTGCGGGAAGACCTGGTCGAGCATTGTGTCGAGGTGCCTGCATGTCACCAACGAACGCCCGAGGTTGCCTACATGCGCAGCGGGTGCACCGAGTTGCTCGAGTGCCTGCGGTTGGTTGAGGGCCTGTTGCACCACATGCGGCCAAGTCTGTGGTTGGTCCACGAGGTAGCACTCGGCTGCGCTACCACCGACCACCAACACCCGGAAGCTGCGCTTGTCCTTCGGCACAGGATCACCGCGCTCGCCCCATGCGTTGATGCGATGGCGCGCAATCGGTGGTAGTTCCGGCAACACGCCCGGCTCGAGCACATGGTCGACTTTGGCATGCGGCGCCCAGATCCAATGGCGCCCGACTTTCGAGAACCACACGCGAGCTCCCAGTTCCGCTGTAGCGAGTGAGGCCGCTGCGATGATGGTGTTGCCGAGGATGTCCACGATCTAAGCCTACCGAGCGTTCAAGACGAAGCCGAGTTAGGGACGCAACTTGCTCATCCATGTGCGCGTGTCGAGGTGCGCATCTCCGCGCCACACCAGGCCCAACCACACGCTGGCGAAGAGCAGCACTTCCAGGATGCCGAGTCCCACAACTTCTAGCCATGTGGAGGGTTGCAGGTGCTGTACCGTGAACCACAGCAGCGTGCCGATGACGCCGGCCGCGAGCCATTGAGGCGCGAGGACTTGGCGCAGGTAGACGGCGGTGGTGGTGCCGCTGCGGCGGCAGGCTTCGGGCAGGACCCACGCGGCAAACAGCGTGTTCGGAATCGCGGTGCCCCACGCTACGCCAACGATGCCGTGCGTTTGCACCAGCCACCACGACAACCCCAAGTTCAGCGCACCGGTGACCACCATGGCGATAGCGGGGATTCTGGGGCTGCCCGAACCCATGAGCACGGGCACGGCCACGCCGCGCACCGGCAGGTACAGCAGGAAGCCGAAGCACAGCACTTGCAGCACTTCGCTTGAACGCCGGCCGACCTCGGGTCCGGCCCACACCGTCAAGAATGCTTGACCAACGGTGATCAGGTACACCAGCACCAGCAACGACACCAGCGTGCAGACCTTCGACCAGCGCAAGAACACCGCTTGTAGCTCGGTGGAGCTGCTCTGGGTGGCCAAGTGCGCCGCATAGGGCATGACCACGGCGCCGACCGCGATCAGCAGCCCGGCCAGCGGATCGAAGAACTTGTTGCCGAAGTCAAACCATGTGGCTTCGCTGGGCGGCAGGTGCGTCGAGATGACAATGGCATCGACGCGGAAGGCGAGTAGTGCGCCTACATTGAGCAGCAGCACAAACACGCTGTAGTTCAGCAGCGGGCGCCACAAGCTGCGGTCTGCGCCGCTGAAGCCCAAGCGCACCTGCGGATGGCGTTTGCGCAGCACGGCGCGTGTCACAAGTGCTTCACAGGCCAGCGTGACCACAAGCACGCCTGCCAAGGTCGACAGTTCAGGCCGCCAAGCCAAGCACGCGAGGGTCAACCCCGTGCGCAGCAGCACTTCGCCCGCCATGAGCGCATTGCGGGCAAGGAAGTCGCGCCGCGCTTCCAAGATGCCGTAAGGCAAGCGCAGCACGAACGCGAAGGACACTTGCACCACGATCAGCGCAAAGGCGAGACGCGCATCGCTGCGCTGTGCCTCGCTCAACACCTGTGCCTCGGGGCTGGTCAACCAGCGCTCGCCGAACCACAACCACAGTCCGGTACCTGTGACCAGCGCTGCGCAGGCCAAGCCCACCAGCACTTGTTGGACCGTGCTGATGACGCGCTGGAACGCGGCCTCATCGCCGCGCGCTGCTTCGGCGCCAGCGAAACGCACGGCCGTCATCGGCACGCCCAAGACCAGCAGCGACAAGATGCCTGTCCACGACACAATCGCCACCCACGCGCCGTTCAAGTCCGCGCCGAGTTGGCCCAGCACATACGGCGACAGCACCAACACCGCCGCGAGTTGCAGCAGGTTGAGGAGCCAGTTGCCGCCAATGCTGCGAGCTAGGTTCGTCACGGCTTGAGCAACGCTCCTACAGGCCCTTCGACGGCGGAGATCATGCGCGCAAGGTGTGCGTAGCCCATGGGGGAGAGATGCACTTCATCCACCGAGCATTCGCGGCGCAATCGGAATTGCTCGTCTACCAGCGGATCTTGCGCTGCGTCGACGAAGGCCAAGCCGCGTTGGGCGGCGGCAGCGCGCAGCCGGGTGCGCAAGGTCTGAACTTCCGCGCGCGTGTCGGCTGCGCCTTCGGCCGGTGCGCGTTCGGGCAGCGGACCCACGACGACGATAGGTGTCGTCGGCAGCGCTCGGCGCAACGCATCCAACAGGCGCTCGGCCGCTGCCGCCGCTTGCTCGGGTGCACGCGGCAGGGCCAGCCGGTCCGCAGTGCCCGCGATCACCACCACACCGCCTAATGGCAACGGCGGCAGCAACTGCGGCAACAGGCGCGCCAGATGGTCCGCCCGCGTGGCTGCAATGCCCGCGTTGAGGTGCGGCGTGCGCGGCCAATGCTGGCGCACTGGGAACCTCTCGACCGTCGAGGACCCGATCCACAACACGGCACCTTCCGGAGTGGACCGCTGCGCCGCGCGGATCTGCTCCAACCGATCGAGCCCATGCCAAGCGCGCTCGCGGGCCTTGGCGACATAGCGAT
>JBILXQ010000422.1:0-2959 GCA_044378375.1 Planctomycetota bacterium | reverse complement strand
CAAGCTCGAGCAACCGCTGAATACCGGCCGCATCTGGCGCATGTCGGCAGACAAGAGCGGAGGACGCATGAGCCCTGCGCCCCTGTCGGCCTTGCGCGCGGCGCAACTGGTGGCGTTGCTGGAGTCCACGAATGGTTGGACGCGCGACACCGCGCGGCGCCTCTTGGCTGATGACGACTTTGAACGCGCACCGCTGGTGGATGCGTTGCGCGCAGCGGCTCGCGCCGAGTCGGCGCTCGTGCGCCGCCAGGCGGTCGAAGTCTTGGATGAGCTTGACGCGGTAGGAGAGACGCTGTTGGTGGAGGGTCTGGCCGATCGCGATGTCGAGGTGCGCATTGCGGTTGTGCATGCCTGGCGCAAGCCACTTGAGCGCAACGAAGCTCCGCCGTTGATGCACCTGTTGCAGCACTTGCGCGCGCCTCAAGCCCGTTTGGCATGGGAAGCATGGGCTACGGTGTCAGGCCGTTTGGACACGCCTGCTGTGGTGGGGCCGCTCCTGCGCGATGCCTCCGATGCCGAGGTGCGTCGCGTCGCCATGTCGGGCTATGCAGGTCGCTCTGTCGAGTTCTTCGAAGCATGTGTGCGCAGCCTGTTGATGAAGGACCACTCCACATGGGATGCCACGCAAGGGCGTGCCGATACCGTGCGCGAGATTGCGCGCTTGGCGGCGCGCGAGGCGCGCACAAGTGACCTGTCGCGTTTGGTGGACATCTATGTGGCTCGGCTGGATCTGGCACAGTGGGTGCGCTTCGCCATGATGGATGGCCTGCTGGATGTTGCGGGCAAGCGCCCGTTGATGCTGGAGGCCGAGCCCAAGCGTTTCTTGCAGCACCTTGCCAGCGTGGAAGACCCACTTGAGCGCGCCAAAGCCGAAGAGTTATGGGCCTCGATCATGTGGCCTGGTCGAACGGACCTGGAAGGCGTTCCTGTCCCGCGTGCGTTGACCGCTGCGGAGACCGCGCTCGTGGCGCAGGGGCGTCAGGTGTACGCGACCATCTGTGCTGCTTGCCACCAAAGCAGCGGTCGTGGCGAAGCAGGCAAGGCACCCGCTTTGCGCGATTCGCCGCGCGTTTTGGGTGATGCGCGTGTTGCCGCGCGGATCGTGTTGGGAGGTTTGGACGGCAGCATCGGCATGCCCGCGTGGAATGGCAGCGACGCCGACATTGCCGCTGTCTTGTCGTATGTGCGCCGTGAGTGGGGGCATGGAGCTGATCCGGTAGGACTAGAAGCTGTGGCTCAAGCGCGCGTGGACTCGGCAGCGCGCACCAAGCCTTGGACCATGAGCGAGGTGGTGGTGCTGCCGCCAGCGGTCCGCACCAGCGGTGAGTCGCTTGTGTCCAAAGGACTGGACACCTTCCGCAGCTTTGGTGACGCGCGCTACACGCTGGACGGCATGGATCTCGTCGGATCTGTCACCGGTGGCAAGCAGAGCTTTCTTGCCACGCAAGCGAGCTACGGTGACTTCGTGCTCGAAGTCGATGTGCGCCTGGAAGTGGCCTCCAACTCAGGAATTCAAGTGCGATCCCACGAGGTCGACGGTCGTGTGCGCGGCCCGCAGATTGAGATCGATCCGGGCGATCGCGCCTGGTCGGGCGGCTTGTACGACGAAGGGCGCCGCGGGTGGTTAGCGAGCTTAGAAGGTCGCGATGCCGCGCGTGGCGCGTTCAAGAAGAACGGCTGGAATCTCTACCGCATCGAGGTGCGCGGTCCGCGCTACCGCGTGCAGGTCAACGGCGTCGAGACCTGCGACGCGCTGGATCCCTTGGATCTCGAAGGCTTCCTCGCCTTTCAGGTGCACTCCGGCAAGAGCGGGGAGGTCCATTGGCGCGATCCGCGCGTGATCGATCTTGGCGTGCGCGAATGGCGCGCAGCCGACCTGTCGCGGCCGCTGGAGTTCGGCGGCGCGGAAGAGGTGCTGCGCCTCCGCTTCGCCGGCAAGGGCGCGCGCCTAGTCGCGCGTTGCGCCGATCCGGCCGCCATGGCCGGCGCACTGGAGATCGCCTCCGGTGTGCATGCGTCGGCCGCCGGCCTTGTCGTCGACTTTGACTTGGTGCCTGTGCCGCCTAAGCAGGACGAAAAGGAGCACGAGTGGCACCTGACCATCGTTGGCGAGCGCGTGGCGCTGCACAAGGATGGCGCGCGCCTCGTCGACGCGTTCGTGCCCGGACTTCCTGCCGCAGGCATGTTGAGCTTCGTCCCTGGCAACGCCAAGCTGCTCGCCAGCCACCGCATGGCCATGCGCTGAAGGAACCGATCATGGAACTCGTACGACTCGTGCCGGCCTGCGTGCTGGCGCTCGCCGCCTGCCGCTCGACCGCACCGCAGAAGCCCGACCTTGAGGTCGTGCGCGACTGGCTGTGCGGTTCGTTCTCGTCGCAAGCCCAAGCCGAAGCGGCACCGCAGGACTACTTCGACATCCGCTTGCGCGTGGTGCCCATTTGGACCAAGCGCAGCGATGGACCTTGGCTGTATGTCGAGCAAGCGGCGTCAAAAAATCTGGACAAGCCGTACCGCCAGCGCGTCTATCGCTTGCAGGCGCAGGGCGACGCGGTTGTCAGCGAGGTCTACGCTTTGCGTGCGGATCCGTTGCGTTGGGCCGGTCAATGGAAGGACCCGTGGGCCTTTGAGGCCATCGGCCCAGAGGATCTGGACGAGCGCAGCGGTTGTGCCGTGGTGTTGCGGCGCGTCGACGAGCACTCGTTCCTAGGCTCGACCGTGGGGGACGGTTGCCCCAGCGAACTTTCCGGAGCTGCCTACGCTACGAGCGAAGTGCGTCTCGCCGCAGACGGTATGACTTCGTGGGATCGCGGCTACGATGCCGCCGGCAAGCAGGTCTGGGGTGCCACTCAAGGCGCGTATCGCTTTGAGCGGCAGCCCTAATCAGCCGTAATCCGCGCTGTTACAGGCGCCGCACCCACACATTGCGGAAGCGCATCGGATTGCCGTGATCCTGCAGTCC
>JBILXQ010000421.1:0-2984 GCA_044378375.1 Planctomycetota bacterium | reverse complement strand
GCTCATCAACGGCCAGCAGCCTGGCTGCATGCGCGCAGTCAGGCTCCAGAGTCTGCGGGTCCACATCAATCGGCACGGGCACAAGTCCATGCGCCTCGAGCACGCGCAGCATGTCGGGAATGGTCAGGGACGAGACCAACACACGCGTACCACGCGGCCAGGCGTGCGCCGTGAGGGCCAGATCAAGAGCACTGCGCACGGAAAGCGTCGCAAGCCATACCTCTCCACCTGCCATGGCCTCGACATGGGCACGCGCACGCGCTTCGTCGGCCGTGACGCAAACGCACAACGCAGTTCCCAGATCGGACCAAGCCAAGTCCAGCCGCTTGCGCGGGTGCATACCTTCATCATCCACACTCTGGCTGCTTGCCGCAACTTGTTGCTTCCCGCGCGGCCACTCGTGACGCATCCTGAGTTCATGAGCGGGACAAGAGCCGTCTGGAACAGCACAGCGTTGCTGGTCTTAGGGCGTATCTATGGCTCGGCTTGTACCTTCTTGATTCTGTGGCGGTTGTCGCACGCATTGGAACCGGCCGAGTTCGGACGATTCACCTTCTGGATGGCAGTGTTCAGTGTTTTGGACACGTGGGTGGACTTCGGCACAGGGCAAACCACGGTGGCGTGCACCGCAGCACAGCCTGCACGCTTGCCGGTGGTGCTGCGCGCAGCGCGCCAGTTGCGCCTAGTTCATGGCCTAGGTGGCTTCCTGATCCTTGGGCTCGCCGCATGGTTAGGAGGCGAACAAGGGGCCTTCTGGATCGCCTTGGCCGCGCTGTATCCGTTGACGCACGCGCTAGAGCTATCGACCGCAGCCAAGCGCAACGCGATCGACTATCGCGTGCACACACTGACACGGGCCTTGTCGAGCACGCTGTGGATCGTGGGCACCTCCGCGCTCTTGGCGTGGGGTGATGTGGATCCTACGCACCATCTCGTCGCCATCGCTCTCGGTAGCAGCATCGGCAACATCGTGCTGCATGCGGTCTTGCGTCGTGAGTTGCCCACCACTGACGAGCGCACCTCTAGTTGGGAGCTGTGGCGCATGACCCTGCCCTTGGGGCTCGCGGCCTTGTTCCAGCAAGCGTACTTCTGGGTCGACAACCTCTTCGTGCGTGCGTGGTGTGGTGATGAGCTCTTGGGTGCGTACAACATCGGCATGCGCGTGCTCTCGGTCGCGATCATGGTGGTGCTCTTCGCCACCGGAGCGGCCCTGCCTTGGTACACACGCGAACATGCACGCGGTGCTTTGGCAGCCGCAGTCGAGCGCATGGCCTTGCCGTTGGTGACGCTGGCGGCCTGTGGTGCTGCTCTGTTGGCCCCATGGAGCGCGGAAGCACTCGGGATCTTTGGTGAGCATGCTCGTGCGGCAACGGGAGCTCTTCCGTGGTTGCTGGCGGCGGTCGTCGCCATTCACTTGGGAGCCGCGTTGTTGACGGCGCTCATCGCCACGGGAGGTCGCAAGCAGCTGCTGTGGATCTCGGCGACAGCGCTCGGAATCAACCTAGCGTTGAACTGGTGGCTAGTGCCTGCCTACGCGCTGGAGGGCGCTGCCGCTGCAACGCTGTGCACCGAAGCAGCGGTGGCGGGCATGGGCTGGATCGCTCTGGCACGCGCGGGCGCGGCTCCGCGCTTCGATCGGGCTCGTTGGCTCGCAGTGCCGGCCATTGCTGGCGTGAGTTGGTGGATGTCGCACCTTGTCCACAGCACATGGAGCGCAGCGTGAGAGTAGGACTCGACTACCGCTCGGCACTTGTCAATCGCGAGGGCATCGGACGCACCACGCGTGAGTTGGCACGCGCACTGTCGGGCTATGGACTCGAGGATGACTTGCGCCTGTACGCTTGGACTCTGCAACGCGCTGTCATGCCGCGCGCAGAGCTGGGCCTGCAGGAGGACGTGCATCTTTCACGCGTGCGCTTTCCATCGCGCTGGATCGAGCCCTTGTGTCGCTGGACGCGGCGCGGTGTCGATGACTATTTGGGCGGCGTGGATGTGTTTCACCATTCGCAGCCCGTGCGTTTGCCGGTGCGGCAAGCGGCAGAGACCTGCATGGTGTACGACTGCATCTGGGCGCGCGATACGGGCTCCGTCAGCCGTGCAGCGGCGGATGCGATGGAGCAAGCCATCCGCCACCAGATTGCCCATGCGCGCTTAGTGTTCGCACCCACCAAGACCGCGGCGCGCGACATCGAGAGCGTGTTGGGCGTGGAGGCGGCGCGCATTCGCATCACGCCCTTGGGTTGCGACCATGTCCTGCGCCACTTGCCACATGAGCTGCGAGCAGCGAGTACACCGTACATCCTGATCGTCTCGCGCGTGGATGGCCGCAAGAACCATGCAACCCTGCTGCGGGCGTTTGAACAGCTAGTAGCCGATGGCTTGCCGCAGCGCTTGATCATTGCCGGACCTGATGGCCATGGAGCCGAGCACTTCGCCGCTCAGTTGGACCGATCCCCCGCGCGCGAGCGCGTGCTGCGTCTGCGCGATGTGCCTGACGCGGACCTGCCCGCTCTCTATGCAGGCGCTGCAGCTTTTGCGTTCCCGAGTCTCGATGAGGGCTTTGGGTTGCCGCCGCTGGAAGCCATGGCCTGTGGCGCGCCGGTGGTAGCTTCGGACATCGCTTGCTTGCGCGAAACCTTGGGCCCGGCAGCGGTGCTTGTACCGGCCCTAGACGCCGATGGGCTGGCTGATGCACTGCGTCAAATTCTTTTGCACCCCGAGTACGCCGATGAGCTGCGTGCACTCGGCCGTGCGCGGGCGCGAGGCTACACATGGCGCATGTGCGCTGCGGACATGCTGTCCGCATGGCGCGAACTCAGTCCGTAGTCGAGCGTGCGCGGGCGCGGATCGCTGCCTCGTCGACTTGGTCGGCGTCCCACAGAGTGCGGCCTTCCATGCCACCAGCCACGGTGAGTGTTTGTCCTGACAGGTGTCGCGACATCGCAGGCGACGACAAGCCCACACAGACGCGGGCCACATCCATC
>JBILXQ010000420.1:0-2986 GCA_044378375.1 Planctomycetota bacterium | reverse complement strand
CATGAAGGACGGGTCATCTGGTCAGGCCTTAGCCGATCAGCGCGGTGCCCGCCTGTTGCGCTCGGTACCGGATACCTGCGACATCGTCGAGTTTGAACTGCCGCAAGGGCTCGATCCGCGTGCTGCGGAGCGCATGACGCTCGCTATGCAAGCGGCCTTCGAGTGCGATCCGCGCGTGGACTATGCGGAGCTCGACTACATCGTGCGCACTACGGGGGCGGCTGTGCCCCTGCCCATTGTGCCCAACGATCCGTTCTACTCCTTCCAAGCGTGGCACTATGACTTGATCCGTGCGCCTCAAGCGTGGGATGTCACCACCGGTAGTGCCGCTGTGCGCGTAGCGGTCATTGACACCGGTCGGCGTCCGCATCCGGATCTCGATCCCAATACCGACCTGACAAGTGAATTTGACTTCATCAGCGACGCAGCGTCCGCGCGAGATGGCAATGGACGGGATGCAAATGCCTTTGATGAAGGGGATGGCACGGCCCTGTCAGGATCCAGCTTTCACGGCACCCATGTGGCTGGAACCATCGGCGCGCTCGGCCAAGATGGCTTCCAGACAGCAGGCTTGAACTGGACGGTCGATCTCTTCCACCTGCGTGCGTTGGGTGCGGGCGGTGGAACCACGACGGACATTCTGGAGTCGGTGCGCTATGCGGCCGGCTTGTCCGTCTCGGGGGTGCCCACGCTGGTGCAGCGCGCGGACATCATCAACATGAGCTTGGGTGGGCCCGGCTTCAGCCAGAGCTTCCAGAATGCCATCACGGCAGCCCGCAACGCAGGGTGTGTGATCATCGCAGCTGCCGGCAATGACAACACTTCGCAGGCCTTCTTCCCGGCCAACTACACGGGCGTCCTGTCTGTATCCGCTGTCGATCGCAATGCCGATAAGGCGCCGTACTCAAACTTCGGCACCGGTGTCGACCTTGCTGCGCCAGGTGGCAACGTTGCGGTCGACTTGGATGGCGATGGTCTCGCGGATGGTGTGGTGTCCACGCTTACCACGGAAGGTCCGGGTGGTGGAGCACCCATTGCGGTTGCGTACCAAGGTACCTCGATGGCTGCTCCGCATGTGGCGGGTGTGGCAGCGCTCGTGCTGGCGGTCAATCCCGCGTTGACGGTCGCTGAGGTCGAGTCCATTTTGCTTGACACTACGATCGATCTGGGCACGCCGGGCCGCGATGACATCTTCGGCCGCGGACTGCTGCAAGCAGACGCTGCCGTTGCGGCCGCTGGCGGCGCCAAGGAGGTCGCTCCGGACCTGGTTGTGGGCACGGGAGGACTGTTCTTCGGCACGGAATTGACGCAGATCGATGTGCCGCTTTCCAACGGCGGCGGTGGGACCTTGACCGTCAACAGCGCCACGATCTCCAATTCACAGCCTCAACTGTTTGCCAGTGTGGCCTTCTTGCCAGGGTCGATCGGCACCACGACTTGTCGCGTGAGTGTGAACCGTAACGGCTTGCCGGTGGGCGACTACACTGCGCAGTTGACGCTGTCGAGCAACGGCGGCACGGAGGTCCTGCCGATCTTCATGACGGTTGCGCCTCCGCCCTTGAATGTGGAACTGTATCTGCTCGTCGTCGCGGAAGAGGACCTCTACTCCGGTGTCGATCCGATCACGCCCGTGGCCATCGAAGTGCTCAATCCTGCGGTCGGCCTGCAGTGGCTGGTCGACACCGACTTGGATGGCCTTGGACTCGCCGCAGGTAGCTATGTCGTCTTCTGCGCCTCGGACGACAACAACGACAAGGTGGTGTTTGGCCCAGGCGACATCTACGGCGGCGGTTATCCGTCGCTCAACGAGTTGCAGGCAATCAGTCTCGGTGCCGGCGAGAGTTTGACAGGCGTCGACTTCCCGGTGGGCCCACTCGATGCCCAACCGTTGGCGACACAGCGAGTGCGACTACTCTTGCCGTAGCGCCACGAGCCCCTGATGCTGGTGGACAAGCACCATCACAACAGGTGCGGTGACCACTTGCGGGACCAGTGCTTCAGGCGCTGGTCCTGTTGTTTTGACACGCACCCACAGCGTGTCGGCCTCAAGCTGCACGTTCTCCACCGCGATGGCCCAGCCGGCTGTCGGGCGCTGCCCAGCGCTGATGCACACCACCATCAGCTCCTCAAAGTTGACGTCAGGTGCTGAAGGGCGAGGCAATCCGGTTGTGCTGTGCTGAGCCCACAGCGCCTGCCACTCGGCTTCCGTGCGCGCCACATGCAGCCCGGCTGCGGTGAGGCCGCTGGACGAGCCGCGCTCCAGTTCCAGATACGACTGTTCGATCGGATGCATTGCGCCACAGGGCAGACCTTCGTGGTGGTCCACTGATGAGCACCCCAGCGCGAGGACGAGGCAAGCAGCAGGTAAGAAGCGCATAGTCCCCACAGACTACTGCAATCGACCACCCCTAGCCGCATCGGATTCGAGCCCGCGCTCGCTATCCTCTCTGGCCCGAACGCGCGGATGGACCGCGCTCGGCACACTGACACGACTAGGACCCGACCTATGAAGCGCGCACTCGCCTTCGTTGCCCTCTGCCTCGTTTCGACGCTTGCCCACGCCGACGAAGGCATGTGGCTGTTCAACCGTCCGCCCGCCAAGCAGATCAAGGAGGGTTACGGCTTCGAGCTGACGCCCGCTTGGTTGGAGCACTTGCAGAAGTCTGCTGTGCGCATCTCGACCGGTGGTTCCGGTTCGTTGGTGTCGAAGGATGGTCTGGTCATGACGAACCACCATGTCGGTTCGGACAAGATCGCCGAGCTGTCGACCAAGGAACGCGATCTGCTCAAGGATGGCTTCCATGCCAAGACTCTGGCTGAAGAGTTGAAGTGCCCGAACATCGAGATGGATGTGCTGTGGACCATCGAAGATGTGACCGCACAAGTGGAGGCCACTGCCAAGCCGGGCATGTCCAACGCGCAAAAATCCGCCGCGCGTCGCGCCAAGATGACCGAGCTGGAGAGCGAGGCGAAGAAGGCCTCGGGC
>JBILXQ010000418.1:0-2987 GCA_044378375.1 Planctomycetota bacterium | reverse complement strand
CGCTACCACGCCTTGAGGCTCGATCAAGATGCGGTCCCCAATGCGGGTGGAGTTGCCAGCAGCATCCAGCTTCCAGACTTGTGCATGGCGCTGCTCTGTGACCAGCACGCTGCCGTCAGGCATACACTCCACGCCATGCGGCCAGACCCATTCGCCGGTCTCGTCACGCAAGTCCACGCGGCGCTCCAGCGTGCCATCAGCCCGCACGAAGGCCAGTCGTGACGCGAAGCTCTCCACGACCACCAGCGAGCCACTTGGATGCCAAGCGGCCGCAGTGGGCTCCAATAAGCCGTCGGTTTGCGTGACAAACTGCGCGAAGCGCGGCGGCTGTGGAGCAACCGCCGCGTCAGGTGCACCTGACACCTGCACCAGCGAGAGGAGGAGCGCGAGCATAAGCATGAGCCTACACCAAGCGCGCCTACCTCTCGACTAGGTGCGTAGCCTTAGGAACGGTAGTCCGCATTGATGCGGACATAGTCGTTCGAAAAGTCGCAGGTCCAGGCTTCCGCTTGCGCTTGGCCCACACCCAAGTCGACACCTAGCACGACCTCGTGATTGTTGAGGAGGTGCAGGTGCGCTTCTTTCTCGTTCTCCGGGTGCGGCTTGCCACCGGAGTACACATCGGCATCGCCGATCCAGACGCGTGCCTTGGTCGTGTCGAAGTCCACGCCGCTGCGTCCGGCTGCAGCCAGAATGCGACCCCAGTTGGGATCGCGTCCGTGCACTGCGGTCTTCGTCAGCGGGCTGGTGGCGATCGTCCGCGCCACCACGGTGGCCGCGGCTTCACTCGGCGCACCAAGGACCTGCACGGTCATCAAACGCGTTGCGCCCTCACCATCGGCGGCGATCGTGCGGCACAGCTCCTGCGCCACATCGGTAACTGTACGCTGCAACAGCTCCTCGGACGTGAGAACGTCGCTGGTGCGGCTGCTCCACAACAACACGGTGTCGTTGGGGGAGGTATCACCATCGACAGTCAGCCGGTGGAAGCTGCGGTCCGCGATCTTGCGCAGGAAAGCCTGCGGTTCGCGCGGCAAAGCTGCATCCGTGAACAAGTAGCCCAGCATCGTGGCCATGTTGGGATGGATCATGCCAGAGCCCTTGGCCACACCGGTGACACGGAAGGGCGCACCGCTCTTGTCTTCGACCGCCACCGTGCGCACCTTCGGCACGAGGTCGGTCGTCATGATGGCTGTGGCAAAGTCACCCAAGCCACGCTCCGAGGCAGTGCCCACCAGATTCGGCAACGCACCTAGGAGCTTCTCCATCGGCAAGCGCGCACCGATGACGCCCGTGCTCATGAAGAGCACTTGCTCGGGCGGACAACCGACCAGTTCGGCAACGGCGCGCTGCACTTGGCGGGCGTCATCGATGCCTTCTTGACCAGTCGAACAGTTTGCATTGCCGCTGTTGACGAGCAACGCGCGCACCAAGCCGCCAGATTGGATCAGCGACTCACGACAGACCGTGACATGCGCACCTACGAGCTTGTTCGTCGTGTAGATCGCAGCCGCCGGGAAGGCTTGCGGTGCGACCACAAAGCCCATGTCCAGCTTGCTCTTCTTGGCACGAATACCCGCGTGTACAGCGGATGCTTTGAAGCCTGCGGGCAACACAGGACGAGGGTCGCTGACGCGACCGCG
Source organism: Planctomycetota bacterium (assembly GCA_044378375.1). GTDB lineage: Bacteria > Planctomycetota > UBA1135 > UBA1135 > SXXH01. The sequence goes on along the minus strand of JBILXQ010000418.1, from coordinate 1,344 downwards.
ACTCAGGATCGGTTGTTCCATGATTCGAGGCGTTCCTTCCAGAGCGAGACTTGTTCGATCACACGCGCGGGGGAGGTGCCACCATGCGCGGCGCGGCGCGCTAGGCAGGCTTGCGGCGACAACTCGATCGCGAGTTGTGCATTGGAGATGTCCGCCAATTGCGGCATGAGGGCATCACGCTGGGACTTGTCGAGGCGCTCCACTTCGCAACCAGCTGCGAGTGCTAGACGCACTGCTTTGCCAGCCAGCTCGTGAGCGTGACGGAACGGCGTTCCGCGGCGCACCAGCAGATCGGCCAAGTCCGTGGCGTTGAGATGCCCCTTGGCACTCTCGGCGGTGCAGCGCTCGATGTCGTAGTCGACATTGCGCGCCACGATGGCGCAGATGGCCAAGCACTCCTTGGCTGTGTCCACGCACTCAAAGAGCGCCTCTTTGTCTTCCTGCAGGTCCTTGTCATAGGCCAGCGGAATGCCCTTTTGCATCACGAGCGTGCCCACCATGCGACCGATCAAGCGGCCACACTTGCCCCGCAGCAACTCGAGGGCATCGGGGTTCTTCTTCTGCGGCATCAACGAGCTGCCGGTGCTGATCGCATCCGACATCGTGAGGAAGCGTGCCTCGGTGGAGGTGAAGAAGATCCAGTCCTCGGCGAGGCGCGACAAGTGCACACCGATGAGCGAGCACACGAACGCGAGCTCGCTGACATGGTCGCGGTCGCTGACAGCATCCAAGCTGTTGCTTGTGGGGCCTGCAAAGCCCAATGCACCGGCCAGCTCTTCGCGATCGATCGCAAAGGCGGTACCTGCCAGCGCACCACTTCCGAGCGGACAGGTGTTCAACCGTGCCAGCGCATCATGCAAGCGCGAGCGGTCACGCTCGAGCATCTCGACATACGCGAGCGCATGATGTCCGGCCGTGATGACCTGCGCACGCTGCAAGTGCGTGTAGCCAGGCATGGCGGTCGTCGCGTGACGCTCGGCCAACACCACTAAGGCTTCCATCGCTTCCAGCAAACCCTCATCGAGAGTCTCACCGGCCGCACGGCACCACAGCTTGAGATCCGTGGCTACCTGGTCGTTGCGCGAACGACCGGTGTGCAGCTTCTTGGCAAGATCGCCCACGCGTGCTGCGAGCGCCGTCTCGATGTAGGCGTGCACATCTTCAGCGGTTGAGGTCGCGAGCGGGCTTGCATCGTGATCCAGTTCCGCGCCGATGTGTTCGAGCGCAGTGATGATGCTCTTGGCTTCTTCGGCCGTCAGCACGCCTGCGCCGTGCAGAGCACCGGCCCAGCCGATGCTGCCCACAATGTCCTCGGCCCACAGCCGCCGGTCGAAGGGCAGACTG
>JBILXQ010000419.1:0-2987 GCA_044378375.1 Planctomycetota bacterium | reverse complement strand
CCACAACCATCTGCGCCATCGAGTACGACGAACAAGGGCCGCATTGCATCACTCCTTGTAGTCCAGTGCTTCCTTGGCCGCTGCTTGATCCGGATCCAATTGCAGCGCCGCCTGAGCGCGCACATGCGCCTCGGCCACTTGTCCGCTGCGGGCCAAAGCCAAGGCCTCACGCCCCATCCACGTCGCGCGCAGTTGATCGTCGGCTGGTGTGTTGTCCAACACATCCAATTCCGCCGGCACTTTCTGCACCATGCGCCAAGCACGCGCGGCACCGCTGTGATCGCTCGTGGCTTCTTGAGCGGCGGCCAAGTCGCTGTAGATCGAGCGCACAAATGGATCGATCTCCAGTGCCTCTTCCAAACGCACAATGGCGCGCTCCGGGCGACCACGTTCCATCCAAGCTTTGGCGACTTGCAAGCGCAGAGGCAATGTGCCCGCGTCCCAATCCAAGCGCCGCTCGCGCGCCTCCAAGGCTTTCTCTTCATCGCCTTGCTGCTTGTACAGCTCGCTCAGCTCCAACTCGGCACTCAAGCTCGGATCGTCCCAGCCCGGAAAGATGGCTGCAGCGCGTTCCATCTGCACGATGGCTGCAGGTTTGTCGCCCGCCATGTCCAGCAACTTGCCGGCCGTGAAGCGCGCGCGGTAATCCTCTGCACCTGCAGCAAAGGCCTTGAGGAACAACTCCAGCGCGCGTTCATCATCGTCTTGTTGCAGCGCAATCTCGGCGCGCAACAGCGTCGCGCGTGCAGGTTCGGGCTCGATACCTTTCAACCGACGCAACGCATCTTCGGCATCCACGCGCTTGCCGGCCAGGAAACTCGCGCGCGCCACGCTGATCCATTGATCGGCCCACGCCGCTCGTAGAGCTGCATCGCTCGGCGCTTTGCCTGCAAGAGATGTGCGCAAGCGTGCGGCCGATGCCACACTCAAGCGCGGCTCGACGCGGAGTTTTGCAACATACGCCCGCGCCCAAACCTCAAAATCGCGGTCAAACTGCTCGGGCGTGGTGCTCAAGCACGAGCGAAAGGCCTGATCCAAATCCTGACCGCGCTCAAACGCTTCCAGCAAGCGCACCAGCGGCGGAAAGCCCTGCTTCTCGACCACCATGCGCACCATCAATCCGGCTTGGTAGTACGCGTAGATCACGCGCGAGCCACGGAAAGCGCGATTGATCGTGCGGCACTGCAGTAGATCGTCATTTGCCAGCGCATCGATCAGCTCGCGACGCAGATTGCGCGTCCAGGCCGGGTTGCGCGTCTCCTCTTCCCATGTGGCGATGCCTTCGGTGATCCAACGCGGGCAACGATTCTTCGAGATCCCCAAGTGAATCACGTGCGTGAACTCGTGATACGCGGTGCGGGCCCACGATTGCGTGCCGCGCATCTCGGCCAGAGGCGACACAGCCGTCACCACCGGGCCAAAGCACACACCCAAAGCAGGAAAGCCCTCGAAGCCCACGGACCTCACGGAGAAGTCCGCCATCTTGCCGAACACCTCGATGCGCGTGGGCGACGGCGTGAAGCCATAGCGCTCGGAAAGCACTTGGCGCGCGTCGGCGTAGAAGCGCGTCATCAGCTCTTCCAGTACCTCGCGGCCCTTGGCTTCCCAGCTATACGAGAGCGGTCCTTGCTCTACGACGACATGCCGCTGCGCCATGCGCGTCAGCACCAAGCGCATGTTGTCGCGCCAGGCATCGGCGCGTCCTTCCGCCGCTTCGGCCGAACGGTTCAAAGTCGCCAGAGCCGCGACCTCATCGCCGGTGTTGGCTTGGGCGCGCCCCAAGTACGTCAACGCTTCATGATCGCCGGGATTGCGCGTCGTCGCACGCACCAGCCACGGCAGCGCCTCGGCAAAGCGGTACTGTTCGACGAGAATGCGGCCCAAATCGCGGGCGGGAGCGCCATCGCCGGCATCGCGTGCTTCCAAAGCCGCAATCAAAGCTTCTGCGCGCGGCAGATCCTGTTCCAAGAACGCGAGCGTGGCGTGTGCGGACACCGTAGCGCGACGCTCGGGTGCCACTTCGCTCAACACGCGCAAAGCTGAGCGCGCGGCCAAGAGATCGCCATCTTGCAGATCCGCGCCCACAGCGACGAGCAACGTCTCCGGCGAGCGTGGACGGGCACTCAACGCGCGCCGCAGAAACTCGTCCGCCGACCGGCGTTGGCGCAACCAGTTGTAGCTATGCAGGGCAAACTGACCGAGCAACGCGCGCTCGTGATCAGGATCGATGCTCAGTGCTTGGTCGTACAGCTTGGACGCCGAGCGCTGGCTGGCGTCCGCTACCTCACGATCCGCCTCGAAGTACACATCCGCTAGGGCGACCAACGCATCGGGCTCCACGCCCTCTCCGTCCTCCGCCAGCTTGATGGCCGCGACATAGTCGCGCGAGGCGTCCGCCAAGCGCCCCAGAGCGCGCAGGCAATGACCGCGCGCCACAAGCGCCGTCCACTCGCGCGCTTCGGCCTTGGCGCCTTGGGCGTACAACTGACGCGCTTGTGCACGCTGGCCGGCCTCCATGTGGGCGTTCCCCAAGGCCCAGGCATCGCGGGCATCCGCGCCGGGAGCCAGCCAGCGGTCGAGCCCACGCTGTTCATCTAGCGCCTGACTCAGGCGCTCTCCGCCCAACACGGCGGCACAGTGCATGGCCAAGCGCGCGGCGCTGCTGGCCAGCGGCCCCGTTTCGCTGGCGCACAGGGCAAAGCTTGTCTCCCATGCTTCGGCGACGCGGCCTTCGCGCAGCCGGATCTCGGCACGAGACAGCAGCGCCTCCTTGTCCTGCGGGCGGTCTGCCAAAAGCTCGTCCAGACGACGCAGCGCCTCACGGGTCTGGCCACGCCTCCCGAGTCGTGCGCACTCGGCACGCTCTTCGGCGTACAGCTCTTCGTCCTGCACGCCTTGAACTGAGGCGGGGCCAGCCTGGCTCGGGCTGGCGCCGAACGAGGCTACGAGCACCGCAAGGAGGAGGCACCACCAGTGATAAACGGACC
>JBILXQ010000048.1:0-10479 GCA_044378375.1 Planctomycetota bacterium | reverse complement strand
CCAAGAACAACGCTTGGTACAGATCGCAGTGCGCAATGCGTTCATCGCGCGCCAATGCAGCCAAGTGCGCGGCTTGCGCCTGTTGCCATGCGGCCAGGGGCACCTCTCCATGCTGGTGCGCGCCAGGCAGACGGGTGATGCGCGCTTGTGTGCTGCCGCTGGACTCGATGCGTGCAGGTGGGCCGAAGGACAGCTCGCCGCGCGGTGCTACGGTTGGCGCGGGTGCGTTCCCCTCAGAGGCAGTTCCCTCACACGCACGGCGCTTCAAGCGCTCGTACGCGCTCAGGGAAGCGGCCGGCGCCGCCGGTTCTGCCACCGGCGATCCCTGCGGTTCGTCGCGCCGCAACCGCCGCAACCGGGCACGCAAGTCGTCACTCATGACTTAGGTCGTCCGGATTACCTGACACCAAGTCTGGACCTTCGGCCAAGTGACGCAAGACCTTGCATGCGGTCTGTTTCCCCAGCGGACCCACCTCTTCGCGCGGTCCCACACACCCTGGACAGCCGGAATCACACGGACAATGCGTCACCACCTCGAGCGCAGAGCGCACGAGATCACGCCAACTGCTGTACAGCGCTTCGGACAAACCCACGCCTCCCTGCACAGTGTCGTAGAGGTAGATCGTGGGACAGACAAAGTGCGGTGAGCGCACTTGAGCCGACAAGCCCAAGTCTGTGGGCGCACAACGCAACCACAAGGGTGCCACGCGCCGCAGAATCTCCCCCACGCCGCGCCAAGCGGCGCCGCGATCGCCACCGATAAGCCCCAGATCAGCAGCAGCGGCATCACTCAGCGTGAGCACAAAGCTCTCCGTATCCAACTCCTCGGCGGGCAGATGAATGTCCTCAGCGCCCACATTCTCACGCGTGTAGAAGCGGATCTTCTTGTACTGCGTTGCCAAACTCGTGACGTGCACCTCCCCGCGCCACGCTGACAAGTCTTCTTGACCATCGGCACGCAGACGAATCGCCCGCTCTTCCAAGCGCAGCACGCGCAACGACACATCCACCTCAGCCTCGGTGAAGTAATCGCTGTCTACTTGGCGCAAGTACGCGCGTCGATTGTGGTAGTCGAACTGCTCGACCTTCCACGTCTCGCCCTCGACTTGGTAGATCGCACCGTTGTGCACGGTGGTGATGGCGCTCGCGCGATCGATCTCACCAATGGCCTTCTTGGTGGCCGCATCCAAGATCAGCACATTGTCCGGATCCTGACCACCAAGCGAGACATCTTGCGCGGGATAGGCATCTGCCATCCACCACCACGCGTTGCCTCGTTTGAGCAAGACCTTCGACTCTTCCGCCAAGTAGTCGAGGACTCCGGCTGCATCCGGCACAGCACCGAACGCAGGATCCACCACCTCACCATCGGCTCCCGCACGGAATGGCAGCTCGAAGGCCGCGCACTTCATCTGCTCGGACAACACCACCAAGTTGTCGGGGTCCAAGCCCAAGCGCTCCTTCGGCTTGCCAAACAACGAACCAGGGTGACGCGCAACCCACTGATCCACCGGATCGCTAGCCGCGACCTGCACCACCAAGCTCGGCTTCTTGCGCCGCCCCACGCGCCCCGCGCGTTGCCAGAACGAAGCCTGTGAACCTGGATACCCCACCATCACGCACACATCGAGCGCACCGATGTCGATGCCCAGCTCCAACGCGTTCGTCGACACAACAACCTTGACCTTGCCCGTGCGCAAGCCATCTTCAATCTCACGGCGCATCAACGGCAAGTAGCCACCGCGATAGCCGCGGATCTCGTCAGGGTCGAGGCCCATGCGATGCGCTTGCTCCTTGAGGTAGCGCACCAACACCTCCACCGCCGTGCGACGACGGCAGAAGAAGATCGACTGGTGGTTCGGCCCGCACACCACTTGGGCCAGCTCACGCGCTTCCTCCAAGGCATTGGCGCGCAAGCCCGCCACCGGATTCACCATCGGCGGGTTGTAGACACCAAAGGTGCGTTCGCCCGAGGGCGAACCGTCCTCATCAACAAGCTCGACCTCACGGCCAATCAAGCGGCGCGCATGCGCTGCGCCTTCGCGCAAGGTGGCAGAACACAGCAAGAACTGCGGATTGCTGCCGTAGTGACGCGCGATGCGCACCAAGCGGCGCAGCACATTCGCCACCGACGAACCAAACACGCCTGTCAACGTGTGCACTTCATCGATGACGATGTAGCGCAAGTCGCGGAACAGCTCCGACCACTTGGCGTGGTTGGGCAAGATGCCCGCGTGCAGCATCCATGGATTGGTCAGCACCATGTGGCCGCGCTCGCGCAAGGTGCGCCGCACAGACGGCGGCGTATCGCCGTCGTAGGTGTAGGCATGCCAGTCTGCGCCCAGTGCTTCGACCAGAGTCGTCAAACCAGCGGACTGGTCTTGCGAGAGCGCCTTGGTAGGAAACAAGAACAACGCACGCGCGGCGCCCTGCGACTCGTGCAAGGCCTGCAACACCGGTGCTGTGTAGCAGATGGTCTTGCCGGAAGCGGTCGGGGTCGCCACCAACACATCCTTGCCATCGAGTGCATGCTGGATGGCTTGCGCTTGATGGCGATAGAGCTCCTGAATGCCGCGCTCTTTCCACAAGCGTGCAATCAACGGGTCAATGCCCGCGGGGAACGCGGCCGTCAACGCCGGGCGCGCGGGGACCACATGCCAATGATCGAAGCGCACCTTGTACTGCGGCTCATCGCGCAGCTGCGCGATGATGTCCGCCACGCCTTGTGCGCGCCGCCGGCGCCGTTCACCGCCCTCATGCGCTACTTGTTGCGGCGCCTCGCGCGCCGGATCCTCTGCACTCGCCATCGACCGCCCCCTTGGAAGTTCGGTGGATGTTCGCCTTCCTAGGGAGCGGGTTCAAGTCCGCGCAACTTCGATTACGCGTTCGTGGCCCGCTAGGTCACGGTGGAAGCGCGCAACCAGCCCCAAACGGCCACACAGCTCGCGCATGCGCGGAGCTTGGTCATGGCCCAACTCCACCAAGACAACGCCCCCGGGCGCCAGACAGGCGGGCACCGCTTCCAGAATCCGACGCGCATGCAGGTCAGGATCCCCCGCCGGCCCGAACAGCGCGGTGGACGGCTCCCAATCGCGCACCTCAGGCGCCAAGGTGCCGCGATCCTTGGGATCGATGTACGGTGGATTGGACACCACCAAGTCCCAGGGTGCGCCCGCGCGCAACGCCGCGTGCATATCGCCTTGCTCAAAGCGCACACGCTCCAGCTCCAGAGCTTGCGCCGCCAGTGTCAAGGCGTTGCGACGCGCCCATTGCAGAGCTTCGGGCTCGGCATCGACACCGACTACGTTCAGGCTCGGCAGCTCCAACGCCAAGGTCACGGCCAAAGCACCGCTGCCCGTGCCCATGTCTAGTGCTTTTGACAGCGCAGGCAAGCCTTGTTGTGCACGCTCTTTGACTAGCTCGCGCACGCGATCGACGATGTGCTCGGTCTCGGGGCGTGGCACCAACACACCGCGTCCCACGGCAAACATACGCCCGTAGAATTCACGCCCGCCCAAGATGTAGTGCACCGGCTCGCGCTTGCCGCGGCGCACCAAGAGATCACGGGCAAGATCGATCTCCACCGGCGTGACGGGGCGCTCCAAGTCGAGGAACAACCGCAAGCGGTCCAACTTGAGCGCATTCGCCACCAACAGCTCGGCCTCGAGACGCGCACTCTCGACGCCCTTGCGCTCCAAGTACGCACGCGCCATCGCCAGCATCGCGCGTGCGTCACGCGGCAAATTGTCCCGGGCTTCCGTCACAGAGGGGCTTCGGTCACTTACAGGGCCTTCAGGCGTTCCTCGCGCTCGATGGCGGCCACTGCGGCCACCACCGGATCGAGTTTGCCTGCTAGGACCTGTTCGAGCGAGAAGTTCTCGTTAGCGCGGTGATCTGTGACCCGATTTTGAGGGAAGTTGTAGGTCCGCACACGTTCGTTGCGATCGCCCGAGCCCACCTGAGATTTGCGCTCAGCGGCCCGCTCGGCATGACGCTTGCGCTCTTCCATGTCCTGCAAGCGCGCCATCAACATGCGCATGGCGCTGGCCTTGTTCTTCGATTGGGAACGGCCGTCCTGGCAGATGGCGACCAATCCGGTCGGCAAGTGCGTGATGCGCACAGCGGACTCGGTTTTGTTCACATGCTGGCCGCCGGCGCCACCGGCGCGCATGGTATCGATGCGCAGATCCTCTGGGCGCACGGCCAACTCGACCTCTTCGGCCTCAGGCAGCACCGCGACAGTCGCGGCCGAGGTGTGGATGCGTCCTTGCGTCTCTGTGGTCGGCACGCGCTGCACGCGGTGGCCACCGGACTCGTGACGCAACATGCGCCAAGCACCCTCACCTTCCACGGCAAAGACGATCTCTTTGTAGCCGCCTACTTCGCTGGTCGACAGATCAAGGTCCTCGATGCGCAGACCTTTGGCCTCGAGCCAGCGGCGGTAGATGCGGTACAGATCCGCGGCGAACAACGTGGCCTCATCACCACCGGTGCCTGCACGGATCTCGACGATGACCTTGGTGCGCTCGTCTTCGGGCTCGCGCACCAACTCGTCGAGCACACTGCGCTCGAAGTCTTCGGCACCGGCAGCGAGCTCACGCAGCTCGTCCTGCGCCAAAGACAGCAACTCGCGATCGCCGCTTTCGACCAACGCGCGTGCCTCAGACTCGCGTTGCAAGCGCGACTCAAGCTCCGCGCACAAGTCAGCGGCGCGCTGCAGCATGCCGCGCTCAATACTAAAACGAGCCAAGCGCTTGCCATCGCTGGAGATCTCCGGCGATGACAGCGCATCGGTCAGCTCGCGGTGGCGCTGCGCACGCCCGCGTAGCTTCGCAAGGGCGATGTCGGGCAGCACCACGAGTAGGATCGATCAGTCCGAGACTGGCCGCGAAGCTCAGGGCTTCTTGGCGTACTTCTTCTGGAAGCGATCAACGCGACCGGAGGTATCGACGAACTTCTCCTTGCCGGAGAAGAACGGGTGGCACACGCCGCAAATTTCCACGCGCAGCTCGTTGTCGCGGTAGCAGGAACGAGTTTGGAAGGTGTTGCCGCAGGCGCAGACAACCTTGGTATCGCGATAGTTCGGGTGGATCTTCGGCTTCATGATTCGTGTCCGGCCGGGGCCTGGGGCCGCAGGCGCGGCCGCTCTCCCCGGATCATCAGGGGCAAGAAGTCTAGGGTGCAGAGCGCGTTGGTGCAAGCCCTTCGGCGATGAGGCGCAGGGCCAAGGCCACAGGCAGCCCGACCACATTGTCGCGGCCGCCGCCTTCGAGGCACGTGACAAAGCGGTCTGCCCCGTCCTGGATCGCGTACCCGCCGGCCTTGTCGCGCCATTCATCGGTGGCGACATAGGCTTCGATGTCCGCGCTGCTCAAGGTGCGCATCGTGACATAGGTCGTCTCCACGCCCGTGCGCAAACCGGGCCCAACGCCGACGGGCACGCCGCGGCAATCAACCACACACACACCGGTCACGACTTGGTGGCGCGAGTTCGACAAGAGACGCAGCATGCGACGCTCATCCTCGGCGTCTACGGGCTTGCCAAGCAACTCAAAGCTGTCATCGGGGCCTACGGCCACGATGGTGTCGGCAGCCAGCACCACGGCGTGCTCACCAGCGTGCTGCCGCGCAACGGCAAGTGCTTTGCCCACTGCTAAGTCCACCGCAGCCGCTTGCGGTGAACTCGGCCGCGTGTGGAGAGTCTCATCGTACAGCGACGGCTCTACGTCAAAGACGAGACCCGCCGCTGTCAAAAGATCACGACGCCGAGGAGACGCCGACGCGAGAATCAACCGCACTCAGCGCTTCTTCTTGGGCGCAGGTTTGGCTGCCTTCTTCGCAGCGGGCTTCTTGGCTGCCGCAGCCGGCTTGCTAGCCGGCTTCGCGGAGGGCTTGGCCTTGGACTTGGCAGCCGCCGCCTTCGCAGCAGCGGCCTTCTTCTCGGCCTCCTTGCGGGCGGCTTCCTTGCGGGCCGCCTCGGCCTTCGCAGCAGCAGCCTTCTTGTCGGCTTCCTTCTTCGCGAGCAGCGCCTTGCGTTCCGCTTCCTTCTTCGCAGCAGCGGCCTTCTTCTCGGCTTCCTTCTTCGCGAGCGCAGCCTTCTTGTCGGCTTCCGCCTTCTTCTCGGCAGCCTTCTTGTCCGCTAGCGCCTTGCGCTCAGCATCCTTCTGCTTCTTCTTCTCTGCCTCAGCGCGCGCCTTTTCAGCGGCGATTTTGGCCTTCTTGTCCGCCTCGACCTTGCGCTGTACGGCCTGCTCGGCTTCGCGCTTCTTCTTGGCCTCGCGTTCGATGCGTTCCTTGTCGCGCGCCTTCTTCTTGGCTTCTGCTTCCGCAATCTTCGCTAGGCGTGCATCTTCACGCGCGCGCTTGGCAGCTTCCTTCTTCTCCAGCACCGCACGACGAGCGTCATCTTTCTGACGCTGCGCTTCCGCTCGCGCTTGCTGCACCTTCCACTCTTGGAAGGCCTTCTTCCCGAACACGCACTCGTCCACGAGCGGGCACTCATGGCACAGCGGCTTGCTTGAGGTGCACCAACGGTCGACGAGCTCACCCACCGCAGTGACGAAGCGCAGTTCTTCGCCCTTGGGGATGTGAGGTTCGACCAATTCCTTCTGCTTCTTCGAGCCGGCGCCGCGCGTCACGATGCCCAAGCGATCGAGAGCGCGCACCATGGCGCCGTGCACGGGCACTTGCTTGCCGGTGGCCAGCCACAAGAGCCACGACGCACCCGCTGTGCCGAGGAACGGCATCTGCGTGATGAGCTTCAAGGCACTCGAGTCATCCTTGAGGAACTCGAGGTCGAAGCCGTGCGTCTTCTGATAGATCTCTTGCAGGTAGTCGCGCGCATCGCGCACCACTGGCAAGTGCTTCTGGATGTCCTCAACCGGTGCGTGCAACTTGCCCGCCACCATCAACGAGGCAATCTCCTGGACCTGCGACACGCGCAACTCGTTCCAGTCGGGATACACGGCGCGCAACTTCTTGAGCGTCGAGACCGCTTGCGTTTGCGTCATGTGGCGACGCAACACCACGAGCATGCCTTGCTCGAGGAGCGGCAAGCCTTCCACGGCCTCCGGCATGGGCGAACGCGGAACGATCTTCTCGAGCAGTTTCGCGACGGCTTCGGACTTCTTGCTCACGGTGGGGCTCGTGCTCTGCGCCCATCAGGCGCGTGTCGGTAAGGCGTCTAAGGTACGCACGGGGCCCGCAGGAAACCCGCGGGCCACGCGCACACACACTCTCAATTGGTCGGCTAGCTCAGGCCTTCTCAGCCGGCGCAGCAGCCTTCTTGGCTGCCTTGCGCTGAGCGGCACGGACCTTCTTCGCCTCAACGCGAGCGGTCTTCGCAGCCACCTTGCGGTTGTGCGTCGCCGTCTTGGCCTTGCGACCCGGACGCTCACGCTTGACCTTCGGCTTGGGCGGGAACACGCCCATGCGCTTGAAGATCGACTGCACGATGTCGCTTACGCGAGCACCATGATCGATCCAGTGCTGCGTGCGCTCTTGGTCGAGCGTCAACTGCTGGGCCGGATCCTTCCGGAGCGGGTCATACAGACCCAAGGTCTCCAGCGAACGGCCATCGCGCGGGAAGCGCGTGTCCGTAACGGTGATGCGGAAGCAGGGCAGGTTCTTGCGACCCGTTCGTCTCAGGCGGATGGCGACTGACATTGTGCGTCTTGGTGGACCTTCAGGGGCGCCATGCGGAGGCATTGGCTGCGCTGTGAAGGGCCGAAAAGGAGACCAGATGAGAGGGCGCGTGTCAAGCCTCTGTGATACTGGCTCCGCTGATTGTGCAGAAGTTGCTCCGCCCAGCCTGCGAAACAAGCGATTTCTAGCTAAGAAGGTGCGACGCTTGGCGGGAGCCAGCCGTCTGAGTCCGTGCATTTTTCGGACGACTGTGGAGCGAGGCCCTGAGCACGCCTAGGGCGTGTCCAGACCGAGGCCTGGGCCTAGACCGGTCCCCGCACCCAAAACAATGCTCCAGCGCGCACGCCCCACGAGCGCGGCAATTTCCTGACAGATTTGAGGGTCAAAAGAGCCTGAGCCCACACGGAAGGCATGAACCAGTGCCCGGAGCGTGCACACTCAGCTGGGCCAGTATCGAAACCTAGCGCCATCGAGATCTAGCGCCGCTTCTTCTTATCCTTCTTCTTCCCACTCTGCCGCGTCGACGACTGCCCCATCGGCCGCGCCCCACCCAACGGCGACCCTCCCGGCGTCGGCATCCCACCGCCGCCCAGCCCGGGGAATCCACCCCCACCGCCAAACATGCCTCCACCAAACATCCCACCCAGCAAGCCACCACCGCCCCCCGCTTCCGGCGCGCCAGCAGCCCCGCCCGCGCCCATTTGGCGCAGGGCCGCTTCCTTTTGCTTGGCCCCCAGCTGGGACGCGAGGCCCATTTTGCCCATCTGCTTCATGACGAGCTTCATGTCCTTGTAGCGCTTCAGCAGCTCGTTCACGGCGGCAACCTCTTGGCCGGCGCCGCGGGCGATGCGGCGGCGGCGACTCATGTCGAGCACATCGGGCTGCAGGCGCTCGCGCGGCGTCATCGAGGTGAACAGCGCCTCGAGGCGGTTCATTTGCTTGTCGTCGATGTTGATCTGCTTGGCGATGTCGCCCATGCCGGGCAACATGCCGAGGACCTTCTTCATCGGGCCGAGTTTGCGCAGCATCCGCAGCTGGGCCAGCATGTCTTCGAGGGTGAAGTCCCCCATCACCATCTTCTCGACGGAGCGCTGGGCCTCCTTTTCGTCGATGGCGGACTGAGCCTTTTCGACTAGGCCGACGACATCGCCCATGCCCAGAATCCGTCCCGCCATGCGGTCCGGGTGGAAGGCATCGAGGGCATCGATCGTCTCACCGGTGCCGACGAACAGGATCGGTCGTCCGGTCACGGCGCGCAGGGACACAGCGGCGCCGCCGCGCGCATCGCCGTCAGTTTTGGTCAGCACGACGCCGGTCAACGCCAGCTTCTGGTGGAACGCTTCCGCAGAGCTGACGGCGTCCTGGCCGCTCATCGCGTCCACTACCAGCAGCGTGCCGTGCGGATTGGTCGCGCGCGCAATCGCGGCGACTTCCTCCATCAGCTCGGCATCGACATGCAAACGGCCGGCCGTGTCGAGAATGACAAGATCGTTGCCGCCAGCACGGGCTGCGGCCACACCGCGCACACATTGTTCGACGGGCCCGAGACCAGCCTCGTGAAACACCGGCATGCCGAGCTTCTTGCCCAGCACCTGCAGCTGCTCAACCGCCGCGGGACGCTTGACATCCGCCGCCACGAGCAACGGACGCTTCGAATGCTTTTCGCGGTAGAACTTGGCCAACTTGGCACAAGTCGTGGTCTTGCCCGCGCCCTGCAAACCGGCCATCAACAGGATGGTCGGCCCGTTCTTCGCGAACTCGATGCGCTGTGCGCCGCCACCCAACAGCTCGACGAGCTCCTTGTGAAAGGCGCCCACGAACTGCTGGCTGGGATCGACACCTGTCAGCGTTTTTTGACCGACAACGCGCGCGCGCACGCGCTCGACGAACTCGCCGACCACCTTGTAGTTGACATCGGCCTCCAGCAGGGCTTGGCGCACCTGCCGTAGGCCTTCGTCGACGTTCTGCTCGGTGAGCTCCTTCTGGCCACGCAGGAACGAGAAGGCGCTGGAGAGTCGTTCAGTGAGGGTCTCGAACATGGGCTACTCGCAAGAGTTGCGGGCAGCGTAGCACATGCACCAGCCCCTGCCGCGACCTCAGGCGTCGGCCGTTGCAGGCACATTGTCCTGCACACGCTCGATCTTGGCTCCAATCGCGTTGAGGCGCGCCTCAAACCGCTCGTAGCCGCGATCGAGGTGGTACACGCGGTGCACTTCCGTCGTGCCCTCGGCCACCAAGCCCGCCATCACGAGCGCCGCCGAGGCGCGCAGGTCGGAGGCCGTCACCTCCGCACCCGACAAGCGCTTGGTCCCGATCACCACCGCGATCGAGCCGGTGCGACGAATGTTGGCCCCCAAGCGATTCAGCTCGGGAATGTGCATCACGCGATCGGGATAGATCGTGTCATCGATCACCGATGCGCCCTCGGCCACCGACATCAGCGCCATCCACTGCGCTTGCAAGTCCGTCGGGAAACCCGGGTGCGGGTGCGTGGTGATGTCGACACCTTGCGGACGCTTGGTGTGGCGATCGTAGGGCTTGGTCTCGATCCAATCCGCTCCGAACTCCACCTCGAGCCCCGTCTTACGCAAGCTGTCCAGCATCGCGGACAAATCTTCCGGACGGCAGCCCGTCACGCGCACGCGCCCGCCTGTCATGGCACCCATCAGCACAAAGGTGCCAGCTTCGATACGGTCCGGAATGACAGTGTGCTCCGCCTTCTTGAGGTGCGACACACCTTCGATCTTGAGGATCGGCGAGCCCAAGCCCGTGATCTTGGCGCCCATCTTGAGCAAGCACTCGCCAAGGTCCACTACCTCCGGCTCGCACGCTGCG
>JBILXQ010000417.1:0-2988 GCA_044378375.1 Planctomycetota bacterium | reverse complement strand
TGTAGGCCTGTCCGGTTTAGTTGACAATGCCTGTGCCGTGTACTTGTTGCCGTATCCTGCTTTGATGCAGGCGGCGCAATCTCCGCCGCGCGTGGTGATTGCGATGCGCACCACGGACAAAGAGGCCTTTGCCAAGGCGATGGATGCGAAGACTGCCGCCGCTTTGCAGGCCAACTCCAAGCAACGCGTCGACACGAAACCTTACCGCCGCAACCCGATGTGGGTGTTTGCAGCAGAAGAAGAGTCTGCGCCCGCGCAAGAGACCGCGGCATCTTCGGCCAGTCCCTTTGCCGCTCTTGGTGGCGGGGGAGACATGCGCATGCGTCCCACGGTCGCGCTGGTTGGTGATCGCGTCTTGATGACGCTTTCACCGACGATTGCGCGCAGTGAAGTGAAGCGCTTGCTCGACGAAAAAGAAGCGCGCCCGCACGCCTTGGTCAATTTGGCCGGCAACGGTGTGCCGGCCGACGCCTTTGAAGCCAGCACCATGGATTGGGGCGGTTTCATCGGTGGATTGTGGGATCAAGCGCGCGGCTTGATTCCCATGTTGGCTCAAGGCGGCGCCGAGCCAGTGGACCTGACCTTGTTGCCTACGAGCGCCGACCTCTTCGGTGGCTTTCAACCCACGGTCTCGTGGTCGCGCCGTGTGCCTCAAGAAGGACGCGCAACTTTGGTGCATGCACGCAACGAGTCGAGCTTCGGTCCTGAGACGCCTTTGATGATGGCGGGCATGATGTACCTCGGCGTAGGTGCTGGCGCCTCGCGAGCTGAGAAGCCGCCTGCTGTAGAAACTTTGTCCACGCAACCGACCACGCCTGTGGTGCCTGCCGAGCAAGCTGCGGCGGAGACACTGACGCGCACCAACAAATCACTGCGCGCGGTGAAGACAGCTCTTGCTGTGCACAAGTCTCAGGCTGGGCGCTTTGCCAACACACTGGACGAGTTGTTGGTCGGCACAGATGCGTTCCCCGAAGGCTTCTTGAGCGACAAGAAGCTGCCGGTCGACGGATGGAATCGCGCCTTGATCTACCGCGTTGCGGAGGATGGCAAGAGCTACGAATTGCGCTCGCTCGGACCGGATGGCATCGACCAAAGCGGCGGCGGAGACGACGTCAAGGCGCCGTGACAGGTGAGCAAATCCCGCTGCGTCGCAGGCTCAAGCGCTCGCGACGCAAGCTCGGCAAGTGGTTGAGCGCATCGATTGCGCCACCGCTACTCGAAGCGCTCTCGCGCACATGGGAGATCGAACATGTGCAGCGCGAACACCTCGAGCTCACGCGCGTGCAAGAACGCGGGGCTTTGCTCGCCATTTGGCACGGACGCATGGTGCTGGGACTGCCTGCTTATGCACAACGCGGCTTTCATGTGCTCGTCTCCATGAGCGGAGACGGTGATGTCAGTGATGCGTTGCTGCGGCGCTGTGGTTACGAGGTCATTCGCGGTTCCAGCAGCCGCGGGGGAGCGCGCGCCTTGCGCGAAATGGTGCGCGTGCTCGACACCGGTGCGGCCTTGGTCATCACTCCTGATGGTCCGCGCGGACCACGCCATGGCATGAACGAAGGCTTGGCGTGGATGGCTCGCGCCACAGGTCGCGCCATCGTGCCGCTAGGTTTTGGTGTCGATCGTGCCTGGCACATGAACAGTTGGGATGCTTTCACCATTCCGAAGCCCTTTGCGCGCCTGAGCTTTGTGTACGGAGCACCGATCCGCGTCTCGCGCGATGGGGGTGAGGCCGAACTGACGCGCGCAACAGAAGCCGTGCGTACTGCGTTGCTCGCTTGCGAGACCGAAGCCTTCCAGCGTGTGGGAGCGCCTCGCGATTGGTGATTCGCATTGGCCCCGCTGGTTGGTCCTATCCCGATTGGGAAGGGCGCGTGTATCCCGAGCACAAACCGCCGGGCTTTCACGCTTTGGCGTACTTAGCTCAATGGTTCGAGCTGGTGGAGATCGATGCGACCTTCTACGCCCAACCGCGACCCGAGAACGCCCAGCGCTGGGTGCAGTTGGCGGCGCAACACGAGCGCTTTCGGTTCACAGCCAAGCTGCTGAAGGAGTTCACGCACGCGCCAGAGCCCGACGATCCGCGCGTTTGGACCCCGCTGGCCGAGCAGTTCCGGCGCGGACTAGAACCGCTGTGGCGCGCCAAGCGCTTGTGGTGCCTCTTGGCGCAGTTTCCTGCGTCATACCATTGGTCGCCCACCCACTTGCGCCGCATCGGTCGCTTGCGCGCCCTCTTTGATCCGTGGCCGATGACCGTCGAGCTGCGCCATCGATCGTGGTTTGAACCGCCGCAGCTGGATGCATTACGCGGTTTGGGCGTCACCCTGGCGCATGTGGATCTGCCTCCGTCGTGGAATCATCCGCCTGCGTGGTTCAGCCCGTTTTCGGCGCGCGGTTACTTGCGGCTTCACGGCCGCAACGAGGCCACCTGGTTCCGTCAAGGCGTAGGGCGTGACGCGCGTTACGACTACCTCTATTCGTCCAAAGAACTTGACGAAGTTCACCAACGAGCTGCGCGCCTTGCGCGCGAAGTGGATGAGGTCGCAGTGGTTACGAACAACCATTTCCGTGGTGCAGCGGTCGCCAACGCCCTGCAGCTCGCCTCCCTGATCAGCCAAACACCGGTACCGGGACCGGCGGAAATCGTCACCGCCTACCCACAGTTGAGCACTTTCGTACGCGTAGAAGGCCAGCAGAACTTGTTCTAATCACGGCGACCATCGCTGAGTATCCTGTGCCCACCTTGAACCTCGATCTTCTGGATGACCGCCTCCTCGTCTGGGGCTACCTCGCCACCTTGGCGTTGCTCTCTATCTATGGATTGCATCGCGTGTGGATGCTGATGCGCTTCCGCTTTGGCAGCCAGCGTGCCGAGCACACGCCGAGCACACCGTTTACGGATGTGCCGATCGTCACGGTGCAGTTACCGGTCTACAACGAGCGCACTGTTGCGGCGCGTTTGATTCGCGCCTGCGGCCACCTCGCTTG
>JBILXQ010000047.1:0-10483 GCA_044378375.1 Planctomycetota bacterium | reverse complement strand
ATAGGCTTGTATTCGGCGCTCATAGCTTGGTCCTTCGCACAGGCGCAAGGAACGCGAGATGATACCGCCAAGCCTCCACCTTCTGCGCTAGCATCCTGCCGTCCCCCCAAGGAGTCTCGACCATGCACCAAGCCAGTCACCAAGCCCGCTGGAACCTGTACGGTTTGCTTACCCTGATTGTGGCGCTGTGGGTGATCCAAGGCCCGGCCCATGCTCAAAGCGGCGAGTGGACCGAGCTGGTGGACCGTAACCTCGCGCGTTGGGAGGGAGACAGTCGCTTTTGGTCCGTCCGTGACGGTGCGATTGTCGGACGCAGCAGCGCAAAGGTGCCTTGCGACCAGACGACCTACTTGGTGCGCAAGGACCTAGAGGTCGAAGACTTCGAGCTCATCGCCGAGTACCGCATCGTGGGCGGCAACTCCGGCATTCAGTTCCGCAGTCGTGCGCTACCCGCGCATCAAGTAGCTGGTCCGCAAGCGGACATCGAGGATGGCGCCTCATGGTCCGGTTGCTTGTACGAACAAGATGGGCGCGGCGTGATGACGACGCGGGGCTTGCGCGTGGTGCACTCAGCTTCGGGTACCAATGAACGGCGCTTTGCACAGGCAAGCGATCTGCTTGCTGCCGTGCGACCGCAAGATTGGAACACCTATCGCATCGTCGCCGTGGGTGCAACCATCGTGCTCGAGATCAATGGCACGCGCATGAGCGAAACGGTGGATGAAGCACCTGCACGCCATGTACGCGGCGCGCTTGCACTCCAGCTGCATGCAGGACCTGCAATGGAGGTTGCGTATCGCTCGATCAAGGTACGCAAGCTCACCAGCGCGGATGCACCGCAGCTGACGGAACTGACGCCGGCCTTGGTCAAACCGCGGCTCGCGCCTGGTCCGCTGCCCTCGTGGATGTGGACTCAGGCTTCGCCCTTGCAGGACGAGCAGGTGGCCTTCATGCGCCCGTTTGCGTTGCCGTTCGAGCCGGTGCGCGCGCGCTTGCTTGCCAGTGCCGACAACCATGTAGCTGTGTGGCTCAACCAAGCGCGTGTCTTGGTGCATGACGAGTGGAGCGCGTTGGGTGCTGTCGATGTGACAGCGCATGTACGCAGTGGCGCGAATACGCTCACCATGTTGGCCAAGAACGATGGTGGTCCTGCGGGCGCGTGGTGCGAGTTGCTGATCGAAGGTGCTGAAGGCAAGCGCTTGCGCCTGATCAGCGATGGCTCCTTCACGGCGCAGCGTCTGGCCAAGGATGCTGATTGGAAGCGTGCGGAGCCCAAAGAGCTGGATCCCGCGCGCTTCTCGCCAGTGCACATCTACGGACAGATGGGCGTCGCGCCGTGGGGCATGATGGATGATCCCGATGGAGCGACCAGCGATGCCTCCACACCTGCCGCACTGGAAGCACAGGACATGCAACTGCAGCCGGGTTGGGCCATCGAGCTCCTGCACCAACCTGATCCCAACAGCCAAGGTTCATGGGTGGCGTTGTGTGAAGCACCGGGTGCGGTGCTGTATGCAGCGGACCAATACGGTGCTGTGTGGCGTGCGTCCATGCGCGCGCGCCCCATGGAGTTTGCACGCATCCCGGCCACCATCGGTGGAGCGCATGGACTCGTCTGGTATGACGATGCCTTGTACTGTGTGGTAGCCGAGAGCAGTTCGGCGCGGACAGGCTTGTGGCGTGTGGACGACTCGGACGGCGACAGCATCCCTGATGCGCCTCGGCTCCTGCGTGCGTTCGAGGGCGGTGGCGAGCATGGACCGCACGGAGTGGTCGTTGGCCCGGATGGGCTGTTGTGGATTGTCGGTGGCAATCACACCACCTTGCCGGAATGCGCGCAGAGCCGCGTGCCTCTGCTGTGGGGTGAAGACAATCTGACACCCATCATTGAAGATCCGCGCGGACATGCCAATGGCATTCGCGCGCCCGGTGGCTGGATTGTCAAAACGGACAAGCTCGGCGAACGCTTCGAGCTGGTCTCCATGGGCTATCGCAACGCGTATGACCTTGCCTTCGACACTCGTGGCGAGCTGTACACCTGGGACTCCGACATGGAGTGGGATGTAGGCGCGCCGTGGTACCGCCCAGTGCGCATTGCACAAGCCGTCTCCGGTTCCGATTTTGGCTGGCGCACAGGTTCCTCCAAGTGGCCGACAAGTTGGCTTGACACCTTGCCTTCGACGGCCGATTTGGGCCGTGGCTCCCCTACCGGATTGGTGTTCGGTACAGGCCTGCGGGCACCGGCTCGTTGGCAGAGAGCGCTGTATGCCTGTGATTGGTCCTTCGGCACGATCTGGGCCTTAGATCTGAAGGACGACGGGGCCGCCAGCACCGCAACCGCAGTGCCGTTCCTGCGCGGCACGCCCTTCCCGGCGACCGACATCTTGGTGGGCTCCGACGGTGCGCTGTGGATCAGTTCCGGCGGGCGACGCACTCGTTCGGGCTTGTACCGCGTCTCGTGGACGGATGCCGCAAGCTCCGTACCCGCCGAGCCACTGGCACTCAGTGCTGCACTACTGGAACGGCGCGCGCTGGAACGACTGCACGCACCGAACCAAACATGGACAGCTGACGAGGAAGCACGCGTAGCTGCTGCACTCGCCAGCTCGGATCGTTGGCTGGCCTACGCCGCGCGCGTGGCTCTAGAGCATGCCGGCATTGAGTCTTTCGATGCATTGGTAGCCCGCGGCTCCACCGAACCAGAGCTGGTCTTGGCTGGATTGCGTCGTTGGCCCAACGAACGGCGGACGTGGATAATGGCGCAACTGAACACCTTGCCCAGCACCACCGTCGAGGCGCGACGTGAGTGGTTGCGCCTGGCGCATGTAGCGTGTGTGCGTTTGGCACCACTGCAAGCAGACGAGAGCAGCGCCCTGCAAGCGCGCGCGCAAGCCATGGGTTGGTGTGGTGACGAACGTGCTGACTGGGACCGCGCCTCGTTGCTTGGCCACTTCGGAGGCGCGGCGGCGATCGAAGCCTTGCTTGGACGGCTGGAAACCTCGCGCAAGCAGGAAGACCAACTGCACTTGGCGTATGTGCTTTCTGGCATTGCAAGCCCCATCGACTTGGACCAACGGCGCCGCTTCTTGACGCGCTGGCGTGAACTACTGCCCTTGATGCGCGGTGGCGAGTCCTTGCAGTTGTATGCCGAACGGATGCGCGACCGTTTCGTGGCGTCTATCCCGGCCGATCAATTAGCGCACTTGGCCGATGCCGTGTCCAAACCGGTGGACAGCCCGGCTGCGCCCACGGCGGCCACGGCTAGCTTTGTGCGTGCTTGGACGCGCGCTGAGGTACGTGAACTCCTCTCTCAGCGCGGCACCCCGAGCACGGCCGCCGCCGGTCAAGCGGCCTTTGCCGGTGCCACCTGCAGTGCCTGCCACCGCATCGATGGTGCCGGCGGCTCCAGCGGCCCTGATCTCACCACCTTGGGCTCGCGCTTTGGCGTGGACGACTTGCTTGACGCCCTGTTCGAGCCTTCCAAGACGATCTCCGATCAGTACGCCGACACAGAGTTGCAAACGGACGAAGGCGATCTCTATGTCGGTCGCGTGGAGAGTGATCGCGACGGTATCGTGCGCTTGGTTGACTCCGCGGGCCGCAAGCTCGAAGTCGAGAGCGCACGCATCGTGGTGCGCCGGCCGTGGAAGCTGTCACGCATGCCCGTAGGCTTGCTGGACACTCTGGACGAAGCAGGCATCCGCGCCTTGTTCGACTACTCGCTCGGCAAGGTGCGCTAGAACCTCACTCACCCAACAACAGCGGCAAGAGCGTCGGCTCCACGCGCTTGTACAGTTGCGATGTGGCACGCACATCGCGCAAGCAGTACTCGCCAATGTCGTCGATGCGACCTTGGCGATAGACGCGCGCAACTTGGCTGCCGTCGATGGAGCCCTTGGGGCTCTCGACATCGAAACGCCGGCACCAGTACTCCAAACCGTACGACTCTCGCGTCGCCCCTTGGAAGTTGAACACCTCCATGAGGTCGCAGTGATCGCGCATCTCCCAGCGCTTGGGCAACAGGTTGCGTGAAGGCTTCACACCGTGCTGTGCGGAACGGATCATCAACATCGGCGCGTCGTAGCCGCGACCGTTGAACGACACCAAACGCGGGACGCGGCCTTGCGCATTGCGCCCCACCAGCTGCCAGAACTTCTCAAGCAACTGCTTCTCGTCTCCGCGATAGACCTTGGAATCCTTGACGCGTTCAAAGTCGCGCTCGGTGTGGTGAGCACCTTCGAGGAGGATCATGCCGCGATCATCGGCCACCAACCACATGCCGATGGCAATGATCTTGCCAAGCCCGGGGTACAAGCCTGTGCGCTCGGGCACCGCCGCGCGATCGTGCTCGTCACGCGCACGCGACAAGAGATACCCGCGCGTGGTTTCGTCGACTTCCTCCCACAGATAGCCGGCTACTTCGATGTCAAACGCAATGACGGGTTGACGCTGGCTCGGCTGATCGATCATACGAGCGCAGCCTACCGCGTTGCAGGAGCCACGCCAAGGCTAGCAACACCGGCAAGAACGCATCGAGCCCGGTGCTCGGTGTGAGAGGACGAGTCGCAAGCCAACAACCCGTGCTGGGACCGGAGTCCGGGCCCAAGTAGGTGTACGCAGCACCGGCAACGGCCACATGTAGGCCCGCAGGATCCCGGACCACAAGGTCAATCACACCTGGCGCACCTGGCGGTACGGTCACACGCAAGGTGCGGCTGTCCAGCCGATTGGACACCGTCACGGACTGACCTCCCAAACCAGTCACCGGATCCGCACCGAAGACCACCTCCAGTACCTCGGGCAAGTTCTCGCCGACGATCTCCAACTCACCACCGCCAGCAGCAGGCCCGGACGGCGGCGACACCGAAGCCACAAGCGGATCAGGGCCTTGGGTGTACAGGAACGCTGCACTTGCGGTGCCCTTCGTGGGTGACACCACATCCAAGACCGCAGGCGCACCGGCGACACCTTGGCGCGTGCGGAAGCGCAGCGTGCGCGCATCCACCTGCACGATCTCGTCTTGCACCACGCCATCAATCAACACCATCGAACCGGCTTCAAAGTCGACACCGGTCACATGCACCAAGGTTCCGCCTTCCGTGCTGCCGGCATTCGGGAAGACCAGCTCAATCGCGGGCACAGCGGCCACTTGCAGACCTTCGACCATGCGCCCTTCAATGCCGGAAGGATCGATGACGACTACATCCACATGGCCTTCGTTGGAAGGACGCGTGACGATGCGCAGAGTCTGGGCATCCAGCACCTCCAGCCCATCCGTCTCGGCATAGATGTGCGCGCCCATGACAGCGACGACACCAGCGCGGAACCCTGCTCCGCGTACGAGCACTGCAGTGCCACCGGTCGGTGTCACTACCGAGGGCTCCACTTGCGTCACGATAGGATTCGCCGGAGTGACTTCCACCACACCGGTTGCGAGTGCCCGCTCGCCCGTGGAGGTGAGCACTTCGAGGTCGAGACTCTCCCACGGGGCTTCGGCCGAAGCAGCGAGGACAAAGCGCACTTGCGAATGCAGCCAGACCACATCTGAAACGGTCACATGCGGATTGCTTGTGCTCAAGCTCGAGCCTGGTGCAAGTCCGCTGCCGCGTACGGTCGCATTGCGAGCCATGCCTGGCACAACTCGCAGTGGCAGATCATCGCTCGCACGACCCAACGAAACGCCATGGTCCGGCGCAAGCGTGCTATCCCCTACTGCTGTGGTTCCCGCTCCGCCGACCACCACGGACCCGAGCATAGTGGCGCCGAAATCCGTCGCCACCGCTCCAAAGGTCGTGAGGTTGCTAGCCGTTACAGGTCCATCCAACGGCGCTGCATACAGCGTGTAGGTGCCGGCCGACAGGCCGCGCAGCGACCAACCGCCGCCGCTGGTGCTCAAGCATGTCGCCAGGGGAATGCCTTCACTCGTGCGCGCCACAATGTGCGCGCCTTGCACCGGTGTGCTATCACCGCGCAGCACACGTCCCGTCACAGAGGGCCAAGAGCCGAGTGGATACGCATGGCGTACGCCGGCGACATCATCGCTCGCTACGGTGCGCTGCGTCACGATGGTTGGATCCACCCACGGGTACATCGAGGCCGCGCAATGCGGTGAGTGATCGAGGCCGAGCAGGTGGCCCAGCTCATGCGTGGCAACCGCTTGCACATCGAAACGCCCTGCAACGCCGCTGGTGGTGAAGCGCCAATCGCGCCCGTTGAAGATGACATCTGCGTCCGTGATGACACCCGATGCGTTGAACCAGATCGGTGTGATCGCCACGACACCAGCGCCTGTAGAGAACCACTCGGACGAGTTGGCCTCATCAAACCACGCCATGTGCAGGTCATCACTTTGCCAATCCATTCGAGCGCGCGCCGACGGGTTGGCGTTCTCCACCAACTGGGCCGTGGTGCCCGTAACTTGGTTCCATTCGCGTACGGCCAAGCGCACGGCTGCCGTGTCGGATTCATCCGACACATCGTCGGACCCCACCGAGGAGATCACGACCGAAACACTCGATGGATTCGACCAGCGCAAGGCGGCGCCATTGCCCGGATTGGTCAGGCGCACATGCGCGGCGGCAAGACCTGCCAGCGCAACACCAAGACCGATCCACGCCATGGTCGCTAGACGTGTCATGGCTATTTGACAACCGGCTGTGTGCTTACAGGACGCAGAGACTTGGCGGCCTCGACGCGCGCCACAAACACCGCATAATCCAACTGGCTGTGTGTCTCGGCCTCACCGACGCGGGCACCATCGACCACAGCTAGTCCCTCCATGGCGCGCATCACGCGCCGCAAGCCCTCTTTGGTCTTGGTCACGCGCCAAGCGCCTTGAGCAAGACCAACCGGCATGCGCGTGCCCTGCGTATCTTCGCTCGAAAGGAACAGGACACACTCTTGGCCGACTTCCAGCCGTGGCATGCCCGGAACCAACAAGCCTGTGCCGTCCGGCAAGGTTCCCCCAGGCAAGCGCACCGTGCGCAAGGTGCTCGCAAGACCCACATGCGTGCGTCGCACATGCAGCACATGTTCGGTCACAATGCGTCCGCGCACGTCGCGAACCGCGCGCATGGAGACGACGCGGCCTTCCACAGCGAGGTCACACACGCGCACCAGATCTTCCAACTCCATGCGACGTGCCGTTCCGGGCACAGACATGGCTGGGGCCACGCACAAGAGCGCGAGTCCTGCGTACACAAGCGTGCGGGTGAGGAGCAACATGGTGAGGGCGGGCTACCGCGTCCTCCGTGGATCGACCACGAGCGCGAAACGGCTTGATGCCCAAGCGCAGAGGCGGAAACGCTTTCCACCTCGAATGCTCAAGAGTGGGCCTTGCCGTGCCCGATGCACCCTGCGGACGCCACCACCGTCCTGCACCATGACCATCAAGCCTGGCTCACCTGTTCTGTCACAGAACTTTGCTATCCCGACCATTCCGAGCGTTGTGCAACGCATCCAACGCTTGCTTGAGGACCCCAATGCAGGGGTGCGCGACATCGCCGCGGTCGTGGCGCAAGATGCGCCGCTGGCTGCCAAGGTGTTGAAGATTGCCAACAGCAGCTTCTACGGACTGCGCGAGAAGGTCGTGTCGACGCAGCACGCTGCCTCGGTGCTAGGCGTGCGCGTGTTGCGCGGTGTTGTGATGCAAGCCTCTGTCATCCGTCAGTTCGAACACCTCTCTGGTGGTGGTCTCGATCTGGATGCGCTGTGGCGGCACTCGATTGCGACAGCGCAGCTATGCCAGCAAACAGGCCGCAAAGCCCGCGGGGCGATTGGCCTCGCGCCCGAGGAACTCCATGCGTGTGGTCTGCTGCATGACCTAGGCAAGGTGGTGTTGTTGGACAACTTGCGCGAGCGGTATCTACAGGTCGTCAACGATGCGAAGGAGCGCAGCGTGCCGCTGCATCATGTCGAGCGCGAACAACTCGGCTTTGATCACGCCGAAGTTGGGCATGTCGTCGCGCAACGCTGGGGCCTACCGGCAGCCATGGCCAATGCGATTCTCCTGCACCATGGTCCCGCCGAGCGCTGTGAGCGCGAACCAGCAGCGCTCTTGATTGAACGCGTGAACCGTTGTGTGCACTTGGTAGAAGACGGCGATCTGGAAGCCGCCACCGCCGTGTTTGATCGTGTCACCACGCAGACGCTGGGCTTGCAACAGCGCGATGTGGAAGAGCTCATCACGCTGGCGGCCGAGTTGCGCGGTTCTGTAGAGGTCTGATCGAGGCTACCCTCGCGCAGCAGGAACTTCTTTCCACCCGGCAGCAGCTGCGCTGTTTTCCACTGACCCTTGGTGCAGGTAAGGAGAATGTCTTAACAGCTTCGCAATCGGGAGTAGTCTTCGGTCAAGCACCTCACTCGGTGCGTCAACCTCAGGACTCCTCTCATGCAAGCTCGCTCTACACTCGCACAGATGTGCCGCGACATCGGTCTCCCCGAGGCCTACGCAGCGCACCTCATTCCCGCCGTCCAAAAGGCCTTGGAGCTGCCTCCGGCGCAACGCGACATGATGCTCGCCCTCGTGGCTCAATCGCTGCAACAGCGCGCCGATGGCCTAGCCGACGAGGAGGCCAAGTACGCTCATCTTGATCGCGAGTTGCTACATGCAGCCGCCCGCGTGCTGCATCCTTGGACCCCGGCCAGCAACTTGTTGGCCGTCGGCGAGTCACTGCAACGCTGGCAGGAAGGCCAGACCTGAGTCGTAGCGCTCAGGCCTTCTTCTTCTTGGGCGCAAGCTTGAGTTCGAGTGCCGACACCTTGCCGTCGGCACCGACCGTCACCTCGCCCTCGCCACGCCCCAAGGTCTCGTGCCAGACCTTCACCTTCCAAGTACCAGCCGGCACGCCTTCCACGCCAAAGCTACCGTCCGCAGACGTCAACGCATGGAAGGGCTTGTCAGTCACAAACACCCAGTTGCTCATCCACGGGTGATAGTCGCAGTTGATCTTGATCTTGTCTGCGTTGGCGAAGACGACCTCGTCCTTGCCGCCGGGTGCCATCGTCTTGTTGAACGAATCGTTCTTGAGTGACTGGGCACGCACATTGTGCGCCACACCATCGCTGTTCAAGAAGCGCACGGCACCACCAGCCGGCACGATGACCACATGCGGGTCAAAGACACACTTCCGCTGGTCGACGACGATCGGCTCTTTGGGCACTACGAGCTTGGCGTCTTTGACATCAATCTCGACGACGGCGTTCTTGAGACCGTTCGTGGCATCCACCAGCAGTGAAGGATCGACCGCGTCCACATTGCTTCCATCGGCACAGCAGCCCTTCGCCTGGTCTGTCGTAACCGACAGCGGCTTCAGTTCGGGCTTGGGGCCGTCATAGAGCACGCGTCCAGTTACCTTGACACCCTTGGCCTGGGCAGCGTCCTGCCCCGGAGCAGCATCTTGGGCCGACACGGCAGCAAGCACCACGAGGAGCGCGGAAGGCACGAGGACGAGAGCGGTCTTCATGCCCGCATTCTAGCGACTGCTTCCGTCAGGGTTTCCAAGACTTGTGCAAGAGCCGCTCGGTGACAGGCAGCTCCCCCACCAAAGGCGACAACCAAGCAGCAAACTCCGGAGAGACATCGCTACTTCCCGCGAGGAACTGCGCATCCAGAGGCCGTGTGACCTTGGCTACGCGCGACAGTTCAACGATGGTGCACTCGGCTTCGTAGCGCTTCTTGCCCTCGCGGCGCAACAAGGCCACCGAACCGCCCTCTAGCTTGCCCTTCAACGCCGCCTTGGCCGCGGTGCGACCCACTTCGAAAGCCTCGGCCGCATCAACCTTGGATACACAACCCGCGAAGCTGCGCTGCAAGTAGCCCAGCGTATCGGCACGCACGCGCTTGAGGCCCAGCTTGGCCTTCAAGTACGCCGCCAGCTGATCTCCAAGCTGCCCCGAGCCTGACAACTGCAAGTTGCCGTGGCTGTCGCGCTCTGAAGTGTTGACGATGGGTTTGCCGGCAGCATCACGCACTCCTTCGCTGACGGCGACGACGCAGCGTCCGATACGCTTGACAACCGCATCGACCTCATTCGCAAAGGCCTCCAGAGAGAACGGCCGCTCTGGCACATAGATCAGGTGCGGGCCCGCATCCTCATGACGGCGCGCCAACACACTCGCAGCCGTAAGCCAGCCTGCATCACGGCCCATGACCACATTGATCTTGACCCCACCGAGCGAACGGTTGTCTTCTTCGTCGCCAAGAAACGCACACGCCACAAAGCGCGCAGCGGATCCGTAACCAGGACAGTGGTCCGTGACGCGCAAGTCGTTGTCGATGGTCTTGGGCACATGCCAGATCGACAGCTCACGCTTGGCCGTGCGCGCCATCGACGAGAAGAGCATGGCCGTCTCGGCCGAGTCATTGCCGCCGATGTACACGAAGTGCCGCACACCGAAGGCGGTGCACTGATCGAGAATGCGCGCACACTCCTCCTCGGTGGGCTTGTGGCGCACGCTGCCCAACGCAGCACCGGGCGTCTGA
>JBILXQ010000416.1:0-2989 GCA_044378375.1 Planctomycetota bacterium | reverse complement strand
TTCCTTGAAGACATACACGCCCATGTCGCGCTGGTTCACATGCACACGCACATGGGTCACGCGTGTGGCGGGATAGCCGGCTTCGCGGAAGATCTCCGAGCACAGCCACTCAGACAGCAGGGACTCATCCTGCACCGAGTTGTTCAGATGGAACTTCTCCAATCCATGGTAGAGGACTGCGTCTTTGGGCTTGTCTCCCTGTCCAGCAAACTTGTCCAGCTTGATCGTGAAGGCCGGTCGCGCGTCGTAGTCCTGGAAGCTCCCAGCAGCACCTTTGAGCTTGAGCCCGCCATGCGTGTAGACCGTGCGTCCATCGACACGCAAGGTGAAGGGCACCCACTCGCGCGGGGCTTCGCGCAGCTTGCCCTCGGATTCGGGGCTCACCTCTAGTCGCATCTCGACAATCAGTCCACGCTTGAGCCACGCATCCAACGCATCAGCCACCGGTGCATTCGACCGTGATTGCTGTGCGTGCGCAGGCACGAGCCACAGACACCAGCTGCACACCAGCACCTTGAGCCAACTTTGCATGCCTAGACAGGTTGCCACACTCGTGCGAGGATCGGCCACACTATGCAACGCCTTCTCTCCACCTGTGCTGTCGCTGCGTGTGTGCTTGCTCTGTCCAATGTGAGCACAGCCGGGGATGTGCGTGTGACCGTGCAAGGCACCGTGTACAGCGCGCAAGCTAACTCAGGCGCCTTTGTAGGGACCACCACGGGCTCGACGGCAGAACTGCGTTTTGAGGTCATTGCGCAGACTGCCCCCAGCGGAAGCCAACTGAACTACAGCATCGATCCCAGCTCGGTATCGCTGCGTGTGGGGGCCATCACCGTCGCTGGTTCGGGCGCGGGCGGCACTTGCTTGTTCCGCAACAACGATCCAGCCGTCGACGGGATCTACACCTCGGCGCTGCCCTTAGCCGGTGCGCAGCCGGTGGCGTTTAGTTTTTCGTCCTGCACCTCGCAGTTGTGGAGCTCGCTGGACATCACTCAGTGCTTGGGAACCTACTCGCCCACCGCTCCCGTGCCTTGGTGTGTGTATGACTTCACAGTGGCTGGACCCGGCGCGTACATCGGCATTGACCCGACCAGCTTGACCCTGGAGCTGCCGACCACCGGTAGCTCGTATTGTGCAGGAGACGGCAGCGCGGCGCCCTGCCCGTGCGGCAATGCGTCGGGAGTCGGTCAGCTGGCGGGTTGCCTCAACTCCCTAGGAAGCGGTGCCACGCTACGCGCGTTGGGTTCTGCGCGGCTGGGAGGCGACAGTGTGCAGTTGTTGGGGGCTGGGATGCCGAATAGCTCGGCGCTGTACTTCCAAGGCACGCTGCAGCAGTCCGGCGGAGTCGGAGTAGCCTTTGGTGACGGTCTGCGCTGTGTTGCGGGCACGGTGGTGCGCTTGGGAACCAAGCTCAACTCCGCTGGCTCATCCCAATACCCGGTGGCGGGCGACCTGCCCGTTGCCACGCGTGGGGGTGTCACGACGCCCGGCACACGGACCTACCAGGTGTGGTACCGCAACTCGGCGCTGTACTGCAGCGCCTCAACCTTCAACCTTTCGAACGGGTTGGAGCTGGTGTGGGCGCCCTAAGCTAGGCTGGGGGCTGGGGCGCTAGTGCGGGCTGAAAAAAGGCGAAACTGTCACTATTGACAGTAGCCAGCCCTCACAATTCGGGGGATTCTAAAGGAGTTCTCATAACCAGAGACACTCCTCCCCTCAACCAAGCTCCGGACACCTCATGACACGCTTCACGACCGGCGTGGCCACTGCTGGCCTCGTTTTGTGCCTCTCTTCTGGGCTGTACGCCCAGACCACGATCATCAACACCAACGGCACCGTGGTGGCTGTGGTGGGCGATGGTGTGCCGGACGCTAACGGGACCCTGCTCCCGGGCTACACCTTCGGCGGCTCGGGCAACTTTGATTCGCCCACCCTCGATGATGCGGGCAATGTGCACTTCCGCGGTCGCTTCACCGAGGCCTCGGTGTTGCCCTACAACGATCGCGCGTACTTCTACGGCAGCAGCCGCAGCAACCTGCGCATGGCGGTGCGCGGTGGCGATCAAGCCCCGGGTCTACCTACTGGTGTGCTGTTGCGTACGACCACTGGTACGACCGTGTCGCTGTCGAGCAGCAACTTCATGACGGCCAATGGTTCGCGCATGTTTGGCGCGACCATCTTCGACTCGCTGGGCACTAACGGCATCACCTCGGCGAATGACGAAGGGTTCTTCGGTCATGTCGGTAGCGGTCCGATGCAGCTCTTGGTGCAGCAAGGCACGCCGGCGCCGGGCACGGTGGGCGCGACCTTTGCCCAAGCCTTCTCGAGCTTCAGCCAGCAGAACAACGGCATCAACAACGAAGGCCGTATCTTCTTCCTCGGCGCGTTGACGGGTGGCGATGTGGTCACGACTGCTGGTGCGAACAACCAGTCTGCTTGGTTCGCGGGCCTACCGGGTGCGTTGGAGCTGGTGCAGCGCAAGGGTTCGCCGGTGGCGGCTATTCCGGGTGCGATTGCTTTGGATACGTCGGGCACGCTGGGCTTCGTGTCCCAAATGACACCGGACGGCCGTTTCCTCCATGAAATCAACCTGTCCACGACTCAAGGTACGGCGAACATCGCGAACGATAAGGCCTACCTCGTGCACACGCCTGGCGCCGGTAGCCAAGTGTTGGTGCGCGAAGGCGATGTTGCCCCGGGTACCTCGGGCGCGACTTACAACGCGGCCACCGGCGACAGTTGGAGCGCGGGTCTGCCGGCGCAAGGCTTCTCGAAGACCGGTAAAGTTCACTTTACATCGACGCTGCGCGGCGGCGATGTGGTCGGCACCACGAATGACACGGGCATCTTCTATGGCTCGGTCGGTAGCCTGCAGCTAGTGGCGCGCCGTGGCGATGCAGCACCGGGCACGGATGCCACCTTCGGCGTCTTCAACAATGCCAACTGCAAGTCGAACGACAATGGTGCCATCACGATTCAAGCAGCCTTG
>JBILXQ010000415.1:0-2999 GCA_044378375.1 Planctomycetota bacterium | reverse complement strand
CGCTGGCCTTGGCCACGGCACCGGCGAACTTGGGCTTCCACCCGTCAGGCCGCTGGCTCTATGCACCGTTGCCCAACGCGAACGCGGTGGCGCGCTTCCAGATTCGTCGCACGGATGGTGCTCTGGAAGTTCAGGCCGACTCGGCCACTTCGTACGCCGACGAGCCGGTGGCGGTCACCTTCTCAGCTGAAGGTCAGTGGGCCTATGTCGCCTGCCGCGGCGGCCTCGGCCAGGGCTTGATCGCCCGCCACGCTGTGAACGCAGAAGGCTCCTTGGAGGCAGCCACCTGGTCGTCGACCGCGGGTTCTAAGCCGACCGCACTGAGTGTGGCTCCGGGCAGCTCGCTCCTCTATGCGCTGAATGAGGGCGGCGACGACATGACGCCGTACCAAATCCAAGCACAAGACGGCACCTTGCTGAACTTGCCGAATGTGTTGGTGGGCCTCAAGCCGTCCGGCATCTCGGTGACGAGCGTGACGCAATAACAGTCCTGCAGTAGCGTCCGCGCCGCGCGGCGGTCATCCTCACCTACATGATGATGACCGCCGCGCTGTTATGCCTGTCCAGTTTGCTTGCGCCTGCCGGGGACCGTGTCACAGGCACAGCCTTTCAAACGCGTTCCGTCGCACGCGGCACGCAAGGGATGGCGGCCACGAGCATCCCCTTGGCCACTTTGGCTGCCGTCGACATCTTGCGTGCCGGTGGCAGTGCGGTCGACGCCGCCATCGCAGCCAACGCAGTCCAGTGCGTGGCCGAACCCACAGGCTGCGGAGTCGGCGGCGATCTCTTTGCCATGGTGTGGGATCCGCGCGCGCGGGCGGTGGTGGGCCTCGAAAGCAGCGGCAGCTCCCCCGCTACTCTGACACTCGAGGAATTCCAACGCCGCGGCTTGCAGCGCATCCCGGCCTATGGGCCCTTGCCCATCTCTGTGCCTGGTTGCGTGCAAGGCTGGTGCGACCTGCACGCGCGCTATGGCGTGTTGCCCTTGGCTCAAGTCTTGGCACCTGCGATCCGTGCTGCCAAGGAAGGCGTGCCGATCACCGACCTCGTCGCGCATTACTGGGAGCGTTCCGTCACGCGCTTGGGCAACGAGGCCAATTTCTTGAGCGAAATGACCCTCGCAGGCCGCGCCCCGCGTGCCGGAGAAGTCTGGAAGAACCCGCGTCTGGCCGTGGTGTTGGAGCGCGTCGCCAAAGAAGGCCGCGCCGGCTTCTACGAAGGTGTATCGGCGCAAGCCATCGCTTCCTCGGTGCAAGCCGCAGGCGGATTCCTCTCCGTCACGGATCTGCAGGAACACCGCGCGTTGTGGACCCAACCGGTGTCGCTCGACTACCGCGGTGTCAGCGTGTGGGAACTGCCGCCGCCGGGACAGGGCATCGCCGCCTTGCAAATTCTCGGCATGCTTGAGGGCCGCGATGTGCGCAGGCTCGGACGCATGAGCGAAGCCTATGTGCACGCCTTTGTAGAGGCCAAGAAGCTCGCCTTCGAAGACCGTGCGCGCTGGTACGCGGACCCCGCCTTCGCCCAAGTGCCGGTGGCTGGTTTGTTGGCGGACGAGTACCTCTCGCAACGCGCGCAACGCATCGGCGACAGCGCCGCCAAACAAGTCGACGCGGGCAATCCAGCTCTCGAACAAGGCGACACCATTTGCCTCGCCACAGCCGACGCCAACGGCATGATGGTCAGCCTGGTGCAAAGCAACTACCGCGGCATGGGCAGCGGTGTCGCGGTGAGCGGGTTGGGCTTTGTGCTGCAAGACCGCGGCGAGATGTTCGATCTCACGCCCGGGCGCGCCAACACCTACGCGCCCAAGAAGCGCCCGTTCCACACCATCATCCCCTGCCTGTTGACCAAGGGCGGCGAGCCGTGGGTCGCCTTCGCGCTGATGGGTGGCGCGATGCAACCGCAGGGGCACGCGCAGATTGTCATCAACTTGGTGGACTTTGGGCTCGACCTGCAAGCCGCCGGTGATGCCGCGCGCATCTATCACGAAGGCTCCAGCGAACCCACCGGCGAACGCATGACCAACGGTGGCCGCGTGCTGTTGGAAAGCGGCTACGACTGGGAGGTCGTGCGTGGCTTGCTGCGCCGCGGCCATGTAGTCGGCTGGAATGACGGGGAATACGGCGGCTATCAAGCGGTCATGCGCGATGCGCAGCACGGCACATGGCTGGGCGCGAGTGAGTCGCGCAAGGATGGCTTGGCGCTGGGGTACTAAGTAGCTGTAGTGGAATCACCAGACTTCGGGTCACGCGTGTTGGACTGGATTCGTTCTATCGCGCGCGTCAAGGCCTTGCGCGCGGCCTCGGGCGCTATGCCCGTAGCTGCCGCCATGTCTTGGTAGGAAGCACCGCGCAGGTGCATGCGCACCAGCAACTGGTCCCGCTCCGACAACTTGAGCAACCGCAGGACCATCTGCTGCGTTTCCTCATGCCGGCCCAAATGAGAGGACGGCGGTTTCTCCTCCGCCGGTATGGGGATGTCATCGATCGACAGCGGGTGTCGTCCCACCTCTTTGCGCCGTTCAGCATTCAGGCGGCGCGCCTTATCGATCGCCTTCCAACGCAAGCGCTGGCCAAGCAAGGCGAAGAACTGAGCGCGTGTCTCAAAGTGCAGGTCGGCAATGCTGGACCACACCTCACCGAAGACCGACTGCACAAGGTCCCCCGTCTCAAGGAAGCGCCGCATGTCATCGGACAGCAAGCGCCGGCCGCGGCGGTGCGCGTCCTCGAGGAAGTACCCCAGGAACTCGTCTGCGGCTTGGGAGCTGGACTTGGAGGCTCGGTGCACCTCCTTCAGCACGGCGTCCTCGACCGGTAGCTCGCCGCGCACACGCGACAGCAGCAAGGCCTGAGCCTCTGGAGTGGAGATCAACCGCTCGGAGAATGGGCCTAGCTCTTCGCGGGCGAAGCGCAGCGAGCGCTCGAGTATCTCGGTCGGTTCCGTGCTCATGTAGGCTAGGAAGACCGAGTGCAGGTCCTCCACACACGGGAGCGCGG
>JBILXQ010000414.1:0-3004 GCA_044378375.1 Planctomycetota bacterium | reverse complement strand
CGCGTGAGCCTCTAGCCGCCCGCGAAGGTGTGCGAGCTACGCACATGTCCGTGGGCCACTGCGTCTTTCTCAGAAGGGAATCCGCGCTGCGCGTGCGTTGTCATACGCACGATGACCATGGATCCCGCCCTCGACCTGCACCGGCTGCAGTTCGCCTTCACGGCCACTTTCCACTACCTCTTCCCACAATTGACGATGGGCTTGGCGCTGCTCGTCTTCGCCATGAAGACCATGGCGCTGCGCACGGGTCAGGCGCGCTGGAATGAGGCCGCGCGCTTCTGGATCCGCGTCTTTGGCATCAACTTCGCCTTCGGAGTCGTCACGGGCATCCCGCTCGAGTTCCAGTTCGCCACGAACTGGGCGCGCTTCACCGAGGGTGCCGGCGCGGTCGTGGGCCACACTCTGGGCATGGAAGGCATGTACGCCTTCTTCCTTGAGTCGAGCTTCCTAGCCCTGCTCGTGTGGGGTGAACGACGCTTGTCGCCACGCGCGCATTGGGGCGCAGCACTCGCGTTGTTCGTGGGCACATGGCTGTCGGGTTGGTTCATCGTCGCCACCAACGCCTTCATGCAGCATCCGGTCGGCCACAAGGTGCTGTCG
Source organism: Planctomycetota bacterium (assembly GCA_044378375.1). Taxonomy (GTDB): domain Bacteria; phylum Planctomycetota; class UBA1135; order UBA1135; genus SXXH01. The sequence goes on along the minus strand of JBILXQ010000414.1, from coordinate 2,404 downwards.
GATGGCAGCGTCGTGCTCGAGTCGTTCAGCGCGTTCCTTACGAACCCATGGGCCGTCGTGCAGTACACGCACACGATGATCGGCTCGTTGGTGACGGCGAGCTTTGTTGTGGCCGCGGTCGGCGCGTGGTGGTCGCTGCGTGGCGAGCACGAGTCGGTGGCGCGCACGAACCTCGCCGTGGGAACGAGCTTCGGTCTCGCCTCGGCCATCCTCGTCGCCTTCCCCACCGGTGATTGGCAAGGCAAGCTCGTCGCAGAGCACCAACCGGCCTCACTCGCCGCCATGGAAGGCCGCTTCGAATCAGGCACGCACGCCGAGCTGGTGCTGATCGGCCAACCCGACATTCGCACGGAGACGATCGACAACCCGATCGTTGTGCCCGGCATGTTGTCCTTCATCGCCTACGGCAGCTTCTCGAAAGACGTGAAGGGCTTGGCGGACTTCCCGCACGGCGAGCGCCCTGACCAGGTCGAGCTTCTGTACTACGCCTTCCACATCATGGTGGGCCTCGGGACGCTCTTCATCGTGCTGATGCTCCTAGCGAACATCTGGCGCTGGCGCGGCAAGCTGCAGGGATCCAAGCCACTCTTGTGGGCCTTGCTGCTGGCGGCTCCCTTCCCCTACATCGCGAACACTGCGGGCTGGATGACCACGGAGCTCGGCCGCCAACCGTGGGCGATCCACGGGATCCTGCGCACAGCCGACGCGAGTTCGGAGCAAGTGCACGGCGGCTCGACGATGTTCACCTTGCTGGGCTTCATGGGCTTGTACCTCGTCGTGGGGATCTTGTTCCTGTTCCTTGTCGGGCGCGAAATCGCGCATGGCCCCAAGCCCGCCGTGGGCGCGTGAAGGAGACGAACACATGGAGATGATCTGGTTCGGCATCGTGTCGGTGATGGCCGCCCTATGGGTGGTGCTCGACGGTTTTGACATGGGCGCGGGCGCGCTGCACTTGTTGGTGGCGCGCGAAGAACGCGAGCGCCGCTCGGTGCTCGCCGCCATCGGCCCCTTCTGGGATGGCAACGAGGTCTGGCTGTTGGCCTTGGGAGGTGCCTTGTTCCTCGCTTTCCCGGCCGTCTTGGCGACCGCGTTCTCCGGGCTCTACATGGCGGTCTTCTTGATCACATGGTGCTTGGTCGTGCGGGGGCTCTCCCTCGAAGTGCGCTCGCATGTCAGCGGGCGTGAGTGGCGCGCGTTCTTCGATGTGCTGTTCTCGCTCGCCAGTCTGCTGCTGCCCGTCTTGTTCGGCGCAGCACTCGGCAATGTGCTGCGTGGCTTCCCCATCGACGCCAGCGGGCAGTTCTCGCTCGGCCTGTTCGGCGACTTCGATCCGAGGAGTGCCTCGGGCGTGCTCGACTGGTACACAGTGCTCGTGGGCGTGATGGCGCTCGTCGCCTTGGCGCACCACGGCGCTTTGTGGCTCGCGTACAAGGCCGCTGAGCCCGTGCGTGCGCGCGCCGCGCGCTTCGCCAAGCCGTTGTGGCTGGGCACGGGAGTCTTGTGGTTGGGTTGCGGCCTCGCCACGCAAGCGCTGCGCCCGGACCTGATGCAGTCGGTGTGGTCGCGACCACTCTCCTTGGCCTTGGGCGTCGTCGCGTTGGCGAGCTTTAGCGCAGCTTTCGTGCTCTCGCAGCGCGGCCGGCACGGACTCGCCTTCGTGGCCTCGGTCACATTCTTGTTGGGCTTGCTAGCCGCCACCGCCAGCGCCGCTTGGCCGACGATGTTGCGCTCGAGCTTGTCGACGGACTGGTCATTAACCGCCCTCAACTCGGCCACGCCGGCCGAAGGCCTCGCCACCGGACTCGTCTGGTGGTCGCTGGCCTTTCCCATCGCGTTGGCGTGGCTCTTCTTGTTGCTGCGCCTGCACCGCGGCACGATCCAACCCGCCGCGGATGGCGAAGGCTACTGAGCCAAGCTAGAGTCACACCACGATGAGCTCGATCCTGCTGCTGCTACTCGCGTTGGCTCCCGCCACCTTACACGCGCAAGACGAGCGTCCCGCATCGCTGACGCCCTCGTGACCCTTGTGACCCGGTGAAGGGCGCGCCGTCCGTGGGACGGGGCACACAGACGGTGGAGCGTTCACGCTGGGCGTGCGTTGGTTGCCAGGCATCGATGTCGATCGAGCGGAGCTGCGTACGACACTCGCGTACCAGTTCACGGGCGCCTTCTCGGCGGGTCTGGAGTACAACCCGCTGGCGGATGATCTCGGTGTCATCGCGAACTGGCGCTTTGTCGAAGAGACGGAGACGACGCCTGCATGGATGCTTGGCACGTCGAGCGACCGCATCGGGACTCCCAGTGGTCGTAGCGTCTATTTGACAGCGGCCAAGAGTCTGGAAGCGTGGCTCGATCTGCCGGTTGCGCCCTACGCCGGTGTGGCCTACGGCGAATACGACGAAGA
>JBILXQ010000046.1:0-10550 GCA_044378375.1 Planctomycetota bacterium | reverse complement strand
CGCAGCCGGCTTGAACCTCATCGTGAATCAACAGGGTGCCCGTGCGCGTGCACAGCTCGCGAGCCGCACGGATGTAATCGAGCGACAGATCGCGCACACCCGCTTCACCCTGAATGGGTTCCATGATGAATGCAGCGGGGCGAATGGTCTCAAGCGCTTTCTGCAGCGCGGCCACATCGTTGGGCGGAACCCAGCCACAGCAGGGGACCAACGGTTCAAACGCTTCGCGGTACTTGGGCGAGTGGGTCACCGACAATGCGCCCATCGTGCGTCCGTGGAAGCCACCTTCCAAAGCCACAAAGTTGGTGCGCTCCGGATGACCTTGCAGACGCTGCCATTTGCGCGCCAACTTGAGCGCGCACTCGTTGGCTTCGGCGCCGCTGTTCGAGAAGAACATCGCCTCTAGGCCTGTCAAGCGCGCTAGACGCGTGGCGACTTCTTCCGTGTACGGATGGCGGTACAGGTTGCTGGTGTGGATCAGCTTGCCCACTTGGTCGCGCAACGCGTCGACCAAGCCCGCATGTGCATGCCCCAGCGCCGACACGGCGATGCCGCCGAGGAAGTCGAGGAACACGCGGCCTTCGGCGGTACGCACATGAGCGCCACAGCCATCGACAAAGACCTCGGGCATGCGCGCATAGGTCTTGACGACATGGGCGTCCATGGCGGGAGCGGTGGGCTGTGCGGTGAGGGTGCTGGGCATGGTGGTCACGTGTTCGGGACAGACGGAGTTCAGTTCGTGAGGAAGCGGGTGCCTACATCCGCAGTGAGTGCGCGCAACAAGCAGTCGTCGCCTTCAGCAGGTGCGATCTTGACCACGGCTTGCGGGTGTGCATCCAAGGCCGCGAGGGCCGCATCGACCTTGGGAATCATGCCACCCGAGATCACGCCGGATAGCTTGAGCTCTTGGCACTGCGTGCGTGTCAAGGCTGCTAGCCGTGTCTTGGTCGCGTCAAGTACACCTGACACATCGGTCAAGAACAGCAAGGCATCGCAACGCAAGGCCGCGGCCAGAGGACCGGCGGCAAGGTCGGCATTGACGTTGTAGGAGTGGTCGCGAGGCCCCGCTTCACCGGCCGCCAACGGCGCCGAGGTTGCGATGGTGGGCGTGAAACCGCGCTCCAACAGAGCGAAGGTCAAGCTCGGGTCGACGCTGGTCACCGTGCCCACATAGCCGATGTCGGGGCTCATGTGCTTTCGCACATGAAAGCTCTGGGCGTCCGCACCCGCAAAACCGACGGCGCGTACGCCTGCACTGCACAAGTCGTGCACCAGTGCTTTGTTGACAAGTCCGGCCAGCACCATCAGCACCACGTCAGCGGTCTCCGCATCCGTCACCCGCAGTCCTTCGTGCTGGCGTTCGATCAGCCCCAAGCGCTTGCTGAGGTCACGGATCTGGTTGCCACCACCGTGGACCACAATGACTTCGTGGCCCGCATCTACAGCACGCTTAACCGCGCGCGCCATGGCTGCACGGCGGTCCGGTTGCTCCAGTTGCGCACCACCGATTTTGGCCAGAATTCTCACGCCAAACCTGCCGTTTCCTCGAGTCCGAGCATGAGGTTCATGTTCTGCAGTGCTTGGCCAGAGGCGCCTTTCAACAAGTTGTCGATGACGCTGACCATCACGATGGTGTCACCGTTCTGCTCGAGGGCCATGTGGCATTCGTTGGTGCGCTGCACGCGATCCAACTCCGGCATGCCCCGCGGATAGACCTTGACGAAGCGTTCGTTTGAGTAGGTCTCGGCCAGGCACGCGCGCAAGTCTGCGGCCTTGGCTCCGCCGGCGGCCTGCACGTAGATGGTCGAGAGGATGCCGCGAAACACGGGCAGCAGATGCGGCACAAACACCAGGTTCTGCAGGCCGAGTTGGGACTTGATCTCATTCCCGTGGCGATGGAAGCCGACTCCATACGCAAGGAAGTTCTCATGCGACGCACCAAAGTGGGTGCGCGCCGAGGGCTTCTTGCCTGCACCGGAGACACCGCTCTTGCTGTCGCACACGATGGTGTGTGTTGCGATCAAGCCGTGACGCACCAGCGGCAACAACGGCAGCAAGATCGACGTCGGGTAGCAGCCAGGATTCGCGACCAAGCGCGCGTCACGCACTTGCTCGCGTGCATGCTCTGTCAGTCCGTACACAGCCTCTGCCAACAGCTCTGGAGCCGGATGCGTGTGGTCGTAGGTCGCCTTGTACAGCGCCGCATCGCGGAAGCGGAAGTCGGCCGAGAGATCGACCACCTTGACGCCGCGTTGCAAACACTGCTTGGCGAGTTCGGCGCTGGCGAGGTGCGGCGTGCACAAGAACACGCCTTCAACGCCGTCGAGCCGCGACCATTCCAAGCGCTCGATGGGGGCATCGTAGGGCAGTTCCGGTTGTTCCGGCTCTTCACCCACGCGCGACGACAGGAAGCCCGAAAGCTCCAACTGCGGGTGCTGGCTCAGCAAACGCTGCAGCTCGCGGCCGGTATAGCCCGACGCGCCCAACACGGCGACCTTGCGCTTGGTGCTCATCGGCGTTGCTTCTCCTTCAAGTCCATCAAGCGCTTCTGCAACGCCTTGGCCTCAGCCAAACCAGCGGTGGCAATGAACACCGTGTCGTCGCCGGCGATGGTGCCGAGCACTTCGGGCAAGCCCACGCGATCGAGCGCCACCGCAAAGGGCGTCGCCGCACCGACCGGCGTGCGCAGCACGACCAAGTTGTGGGCCACCACCGCGCTGTCAAGATAACTTTGCACCGCGCCGTACAGCGCAAGGCCAGCATCCTCGGACGCAAAGGCCCCATCGCGAGGCAGCTGGTAGCCATCCGGGCCCTTCAACAGCCCCATGTCGCGCAGGTCGCGCGACAGCGTGGCTTGGTTGACGTGGATCTGCCCGGCGGCCAGCAGCTCGGCCAATTCGCTTTGGCTCTTGATGCGGCGCTCGCGCACCAGCTCAAGGATGCGGGCACGACGCTCCTCGAGGGCGGAGATGGGGGATTGGGGCATGGGGCTGTGGTCTCAACGCGACTGGTGGGGAGTCTTTATGCGTTGAAGGCGCATGAGTATGCACAGGGATTGCAAAAATTCAATCAATATCAGGCTTTTGTGACAGACCTATGCGCAAGGCCGTGGTGACCACCCCGCCTCCGGCGACTTGCGGCTTCCCCAGCAAGCCTCCATATCGCACTCTTTGCGCCGCATCCCCCCGACGGCGCCCCCCCTATGGCCGAACTCCTCACGACAGACAACCTGATCGCGCTCCTCACGCTCTCGGCCCTCGAGATCGTGCTGGGGATCGACAATGTGATCTTCATCTCCATCCTCGTGGGCAAGTTGCCCGAGGAGCTGCGCGGCAAAGCCCGCCGCATGGGCCTGTTCATGGCGATGTTCATGCGCATCGCGCTGTTGCTCGCCATCTCGTGGGTCATGAAGCTCACGACGCCGTTGTTCAACGTCGTGGACAAGGACATCTCCGGCAAGGACCTGATCCTCCTGGGCGGCGGCTTGTTCTTGATCGCCAAGGCGACCTGGGAGATCCATGACAAGCTCGAAGGCGGCGGTCACGGCGAGGGCGCCAAGAAGGCGGGCGCCAACTTTGCCGCCGTGATCGCGCAGATTGTGGTGCTCGACATTGTGTTCTCGCTCGACTCGGTCATCACTGCGGTTGGTATGGCGGATCAGGTCAGCATCATGATCATCGCGGTCATGCTGGCCGTGGCTGTGATGCTGATGTTCGCGCGTGCGATTGGCGACTTCGTCGAGCGACACCCGACCATCAAGATCTTGGCGCTCAGCTTTTTGATCATGATCGGCGTGATGTTGGTGGCCGAAGGCTTGGGCCAGCACATTGAGAAGGGCTACATCTACTTCGCCATGGCCTTCTCGCTCTTGGTGGAAGTGCTCAACATGCGCTTGCGCAAGGTGCACCAACCGGTCGAGCTGCACCATTCAGCCCTTTCGCCTGGCGCGCACTCGGATGGAAAGCAAACCTGACAGATGGCAAAGCCCCTAGGATTGGTGGTGTCCCATACACACTGGGACCGTGCTTGGTACCTGAGCTTCGAAGGCTATCGCCATGCCTTGGTGCGCACGGTGGACGAGGTCTTGCAGGCACTCGACGCCGACCCAGATTTCGCGGCCTTTGCACTCGACGGGCAAACGGCGCTGCTCGAGGACTACTTGCGGATGCGTCCGCAGGAAGAGGCGCGCATCCGCCGCTTGGCGCAGGCCAAACGCCTGTCTTTCGGCCCGTGCTATGTGTTGCCGGACGAGTACTTGGTATCGCCCGAGGCTTTGATCCGCAACTTGCGCAAGGGAATGGACGATGCGCGTCGCTATGGCTGTGAGCCGCGCGACGGCTAAATGCCGGATTCTTTCGGTCATGTGGGCCAGATGCCGCAACTTCTGGCGCGCTTTGGCCTGCGCAGCTTTGTGTTCATGCGCGGCGTACCGCAGGACTTGTGGGACCGCGCCGGCACCGAGTTCGTCTGGGAGGCACCGGATGGCTCGCGTGTTCTGGGCGTGTACCTGCGCAATGGTTATGACGCGCTGTGTGCCCTCGGGCATCCCGAGCGCTTCGGGAACTTCCGTGGCCGCACGCCCGATGCAACAGCCGCGGTGCAGCTGACGAAGAGCGTGTTGGATATGCAGCTCGCGCAGGCGCGCGGTGCGTTGCTGTTGCCGAATGGTGCCGACCATATGCCGCTGCAGGCGGAACTGCCAGGCTTGTTGGCCGAGGTGCGCGCACATGTGCCTGAGATCGAGCTGCGGCATGTAGGCATCGAGGCTGCGATGGATGCCTTGCTTGCGCGTGGTATGCCGAGCGAAGTGCACCGCGGTGAGTTGCTGGGCAACGCGCACCATCCGGTCTTGTCGAGCGTGTGGAGTTCGCGCATCGACATGAAGCTCGAGAATCACCGCGTCGAAGCGCTGCTCGAGCGTCATGCCGAACCGCTGGTGGCGTTGCTTGGTCGCGCGGGCGATAAGCATCTGGCTCTCTTGGACGAAGCGTGGCGCTTGGTGCTCTTGGGCCATCCGCACGATGATGTGTGCGGTTGCGGCCATGATGAGATCCATGTGGCGGGCCGTGAACGCTTGCGCGAAGCCAGCACCACGATCGAGTGTTTGGTGCAGGATTCGCTGCGCGAGCTGTCGCTGCGCGCGGGTCTGGCACCCGCCAAGGACCGCGTGGTCGTGGCAGTGCACAATCCGCATTTGGAACCGTGCGAAGAGCTCGTTGCTTGCGAAGTGCATTGGCCGCGCAAGCTGAGTGAAGACGAGTTGCTGCGCGTGGCGCTGACCGGGCCGGACGGCAAACCTGTGCGCGTGCAGTTGGAGATGCTGCACACGGTCGAGGAAGAGTCGGTGACCATTGCTCGGCACTTGGACTACCGGACTGGTAGCCTGTTCCTCGCGACTTTCCCGGCCAAACTGGTGGCCGCAGGTTTGAGCTTCTTTGAGCTGCACCTCGAGGGCGGCCCGCAGAGCGGCGTGCAAGAGACGCGCAGTCGCGGCATCGAGAACGACCACCTCAAGATTGATGCGCGTCGCAGTGGCGCGTTGACGGTACTGGACAAGCGCACTGGACGCGTGTGGGACGAGCTCCTGTTGTTTGAGTCGGCCTTGGATGACGGCGATTTGTACAGCTACAGCTGTCCAGAGGGCTTTACACCCGCCATCACGCGCGGCCAGAACAACGCGCAGATCTCCACGTGGCGTGATGACTACGGGAGCCACATGGTGATCGGCCTGGAGTGGACGCCCAGTTGGATCGGCGATGGCTGGGAAGGGGACGCGCCCATCGTGATCGAGGCAGAGGTGTACTTGCCTGATGACCTGGATGAGGTGCGCGTGCGATTGACGTTGGACACCGTGCTGCCGGATCATCGCTTGCGTGTGCTGCTGCCGTGCGGCGCCGGTGTGGTGGAAACCGAAGCGGGCTCGTGTTTCGAGTTCGTGCGCCGCGCGCGCGCAGTACCGGCGACCGCCGCGGAGACGGTGGAGTTGCGCAAGCGCTACCCGGGCGAGAGTGAGTACCCGACGCGCTTTGGCCGCGACTTGATTGTGGCGGGCGATGCACACGGCAGCGTGGCAGTGGCCACGCGTGGCCTGTTCGAGCATGAGTTGGTCGATCACGCGGGGCGCGACGGCGGACAAAAGAGCTTCTTGGCCCTGACCTTGATGCGCGCCGTGGGCCGCGTGTCACGCGAAGGTGGTTCGCTGCGGCGTTGTGGTGCGGGCCCCGCGATTGAGACACCCCAAGCCCAGCACATCGAGCCGGGGACACAGTTCCACTTCAGCTGGCGCCCGTTGCCCACGGGCACCCGTGCGGCTGAGGTGGCGCCGCGTGCTTTGCGCTTCGCGCACCCGCCGCTCGCGTGGCAGGTAGAGCGCGGGGTCCACGAACGAGCCGCCACGACCAGTCAAGTTCCCTTGACGCGTGCATTGGTGGCTTGCGATGACCCTTGGCTTACGCTGTCGGCCACTCAGCCGCGCGCAGACGGTGGCTTGGTGGTGCGCTTGTGGAACCGCAGTGATGAGGCCCGGACGGTGACTGTGCGTCTCGACGCCCTAGCCGGCGCTTGGTCCTCGGCCGCGCGCGTGGACCTCATGGATCGCGTCCTAGAGACCCTCGCGCTCAGCGGCTCACAATTCACACTGACCTTGGGCGCACACGCTGTGGAAACAGTGCTGCTGGGCCGCAAGTGAGGCAACACACATGATTACCGGAACCTTCCTCGACGAGATCAGCCACGACATCCCTTCCGCGAACTGGGGGCGCGACGAGTGGGCGCATGACTTCGCGCAAATGCGCGCGGATGGCATCGACACCGTCATCCTCATTCGCGCCGGCTACAAGGACCGCGCCACCTTTGACTCCAAGACGCTGCGCTCGCTGCACAGTCATCTCTTGGTCGAGGAGGACTTGGTCGCTCTGTACTTGGAGTTGGCCGAGCAGCACGGCATGGACTTGTGGTTTGGCACGTACGACTCCGGCCAGTACTGGCACTCCGGGCAACACATGCGCGAGGCCGATCTCAACATCGCCTTCTGCGATGAGGTTTGGCAGCGCTATGGTCGTTCCGGTGCGTTCCGCGGCTGGTATGTGTGCCACGAGATCGATGCTTTCGATCCCGGTGTGATGGCCGTCTACCAGAAGCTCGCGGGGCACCTGAAGCGCACCACGGGCTTGCCGATTTTGATTTCGCCCTACTTCCGCGGTGCGAAGCAGTTCGATCAAACGCTCACGCTGGAGCAGCACGCCGAAGAGTGGAAGCAAGTCTTCCAGAAGATCCAAGGCTATGTGGATGTGGTCGCATTCCAAGATGGCAATGTCGAGTTCCGCGACTTGCCGCGCTTCTTGGCCATCAACTCACAGCTGGCCAAGGACCATGGCGTGCAGAGCTGGTCGAACATCGAGACCTTCGATCGCGATGTGCACATCAAGTTCCCGCCCATTGCGTGGCCCAAGCTCCGTCACAAGATCCAGTGCGCGCTCGATGCCAAGGTCGATAAGCTCATCACCTTCGAGTACTCGCACTTCTTGTCGCCGAACTCCATGTTCCCCAGCGCCCACACGCTCCACACACGCTGGCGTGAGTGGATGGCTCGCACCCGCTAACCGACTGCAGCTCTGACATGCCCCAGTTTGACGCCAATCTCCGTACCCGCATCGATGGACGCCGTGCTCGTTTGGAAGACGAGTTGACAGGTTCCGTCATCCCGTTCTGGATGAAGAATGCTCCGGATCGCGAGCATGGCGGGTGGTTCAATTGTCTCGATCGTGACGGTGCGGTGTGGGACACCCGCAAGCACATCTGGCTGCAGGGGCGGGCGGTATGGATGCTGTCCAAGCTGTATGCGGATCTGGAAGCTCGTCCGGAATTCTTGACACAAGCCAAGAGCGGCGCGCATTTCCTGCGCGACAAGTGCAAGCGCAAGGACCGCCGTGTGTGGTTCGCCGTGGCGCGCGACGGCAAGCCGGTGCAGCTGCAGCGCAAGATCTTCAGCGAGTGCTTCTATGTGATGGCCATGGCCCAGTACGCGCGCGTCTCCGGCGAAGCTTGGGCTGCGCGCGAAGCCAAGGAAGTCTTCGGTTGGATCATGGAAGCCATCGCCGATCCGCGTTTGACGGGACGCGTGCGTGAAGAAGGGGAAGTGCCCTCCCAAGGCCTAGCCGTGCCGATGATCGTGTTGAACCTGATTCAGGAGCTCGACGGTGGCTTCCAAGGCGAGCATGCGGCCCAAGCGCGTGAGTGCGCCGCAGCAGCGCGCCGTTTCGTGCGCCGTGAGCGCAAAGTGGTGTTGGAAACCATCGCTGCCGATGGGGCCGATCTAGATACACCGGAAGGTCGTCTGCTGAATCCTGGTCACGCGATTGAGATGGGTTGGTTCCTGCTCGATTACGCGCGGGCTGTGGGAGATGACGCAGCTGCGCAAGATGCACTCGACTCGATCGAGTGGTCGCTGGATCGTGGCTGGGATCCCGTGCACGGCGGCTTGTACTACTTCCTTGACGAGCAGGGCTATTCGCCTGTGCAGCTCGAGTGGTCGATGAAGCTGTGGTGGCCGCACTGCGAGGCTTTGGTGGCCTGCGCCAAGGCCTACGAATACACGCGTGATCGCGCGTGGTTCGAGCGCTGGGTGCGCGTCTCGGATTGGACCTTTGGTCGTTTTCCGGACTCAGCGCATGGCGAGTGGTTCGGTTACCTCGATCGCCAAGGCGCCGTGTCGCAGCGCTTCAAGGGCGGGCCTTACAAGGGCTTCTTCCATGTGCCGCGTGCGCTGCTCTACACAGCGCAAGCACTGAAGGCTGCGTTGGATCCCAAACCGATCACGGCGCCCAAGTCACACTGAGGCCGTTGCTCAGGTTGAAGGTCGACGCTGTGCAGAACACGCCGGAGTTGCGGTACCAGACCTGGTAGTTGCGCGTGGCGCCAGCCGGCACCACGCCACGCACGGACACGCTGGGATCGCCTGCTGCGGGCCATTGCGACCCGCCCGCGGTGTTGAACTTGGTGCCCAAACGCACGACGGAGCCTGCGACACAGCGCAGACCGTCACCGAACACCACTCCATCGCCGAGCGCGTCGACCGCAGAGCCTTGGAAGTAGAGCGCTGCTGAGTTCGGCATGCCTGTGCCAACCAACGTCACGCTGTCGGCGGTCACTTGGGCCACACCAGTGGCCCGCAAACTGGCGCCCACGCCCAGCGAGTTGCGGCAACCCGTGCGCACGCCTGCGGCCACAGAGTTGCTGCAGGGACATGTCGCGCCCGTCCCATCACCAAAACAGTACGGCGTGCCCGCACCGCATTCGCCTGCATACAAACACAGCGCCCACTCGGGGTGATCCACGAAGGGGTTGCGGTTGCCCTGGTATTGGTACACCACATCGTTGTGGTTGCGCTCAAAGGCATCGACCGGGTCTTGGATGTGCCATTCCAACAGCACCGACAGCAGCCCCATGTACGCGACGCTGGCGTTCCCGCCTGTGGTGGCGATGAGGGCTGCGTTGTCTGTCAGTCTCAGATCAGGTTCGGCGGAGCCTGTGCCGCCGTGTGAGCCGCCTTCATAGCGCAAGTCCGCATAGAACATGGCGCGGGCCACATCACCGCGTCGGCCGATCCATGTTTCCCAAGTGCCTGTAGGGCCCGCTCCCGACGCCCAGTTGGAGTTGCCGATGTACGCGCCGGAGCCGCCACCTTGGCCGTTGTTGACGCTTGTCGTGTATTCTTGACAGCTGGCCGAGCAGGTGCGGTATGGCATGTTGCCGCGCGCCGAGTTGTACTCAATGCGGCACAGCCACAGCATGTGGCAATCGGTGTACGGATAGTTGTCCGCATCATCTTGCGGGAACCCGTAGCTGTTGGGCCAAGTGTGCTCGCGGTCGTAGTTCGCGTTGCCGCCACCTGCTTTGGCGAAGACCGAGTTGCTGTAGACATCTAGGATGCGGTTGCTGTTGCTCGGATCCTGGCAGGCCAGCTCGAGCACATTCCAAGTATCCGTGGCTGTCGCCGTGTAGGGGATCTTGGTGTGATCGTCGATGACCGCGTGCAGCGAGCTGCGCAAGGTGGTGGTGCTGCTGGTGTTGACCGTGTTGTAGTAGCCAGCTGGGCCTTGGGCCCAAGCGGTGCCTACTGCGCTGCCTGCGATCAGGGTCCAGAGAGCTGCTGTAGAAGAGATGCGCATGTCGTTGGGGGGGGCTGGGGCTGCAGGGCGCTGCCAGAACCCTATCCCCAACAACGCATCTGTGGCGGCAAAGGTGCCCTATTTTGCGAGCATTTCGCGTGTAGCGAGCAAAACCGCGCGCCCGGGCGTGCTGGCCGAGGCTTTGGCAGCAGCCCGCACCTGCACCGACACGCCGGCGTTGGCCGGCACTTGCAGGCGAGTGACACGTGCGAGGCCTTCGTGCACGCGCACTCGTTGCAAGCCGCTCACCCCGGCAAGGGTCCAAGAGACCTCCACTTGGTGGGCAGCGTTGCTCTTCGTTTGGCCTACCCCGCCCAGGTCGATCCAGAGGTCCCACTGTCCAGTTTGCTGGACAGTCAGCTCGGCGCGACCCTCGGTATC
>JBILXQ010000413.1:0-3013 GCA_044378375.1 Planctomycetota bacterium | reverse complement strand
ATTGCCAACGACACCTTCGCGCTGCAGGCCTCGGGCATGCCGAACAGCAACGCGCTGTACTTCCAAGGCACGACCCAGATCGCTTCGGCCTTCGGTGACGGCTTGCGCTGCGCCGGTGGTTCGGTGATCCGTCTCGGCACCAAGACCAACGTGGCGGGCGCCTCGTCCTACCCGGTTGCCGGCGACCAGACGATCTCCGTGCGCGCGGCTTTGCTTGCCGGTGACGTGCGCAACTACCAAGTGTGGTACCGCAACGCCGCTGCGTTCTGCACGAACAGCACGTTCAACCTGACCAACGGCTTGAACGTCGTTTGGCAGCCCTGATACCTGCGGGTGTTTGATTACGAGAGCGGCGTCGCATATGCGGCGCCGCTCTTGTTTTTCGCACTGGTTTCGAAAGGACTCAGGGGCCTGTCGCCGCGCGCAGCTCGGCCAACAGCGTGGCCTCATCGAAACGTGTGGGCAGTTCTTTGTGATAGCCGCGCACCCATGTCTTGCCGTTGACCAACAGGAACGGCACGGCGCGCTTGCCGGTTTCAGCCTCCAATTTCTCCGCTGCGCCCGGTGTGCTGGAGAGCAGCACCTTGCGCCAAGCCAGCCCACGCAGGGCTACCCAACGATCGAGACGGGTGCAGTCGGGGCACCAAGTCTCGGAATAGACCGTGACGTCGTGTCCTTGTAGGAAGTCGAGCTCGCTCATGAACGTACTTGTAGCCTCTCGGCTAGACTGACGGGTAGAGACGAGTGACTGGTGTGAAGCTACCTATGCGGCTGATCGGGATGGTGCTGGGCACGCTGTGCTGCGCTACCCGTTTGCCGGCGCAGTCGGTTTACAACGAGGCTGAGCCGAATGCGTTGAAGGCCGAGGCCACACAGGTGACGGCCTTGCGCTCGGGCGATCTTTTGGTCGGCACCACCACGGGCAGCGCGCAGACGGCTGGTTCGTTGGCGTTGACGAGTGCGGATACCTTCAAGCTGACTCTCGCGCCGCAACCGTTGGGACTCTATCGCCATCAGTTGGTGGCCAGCAGCACAACCCCTGGCCATTCGCTGCGCTTGTTGGGCCTGACCCAGCAAAGCGGTGTCATCGTGGGGGCGGAAGTGGCCTTCCAAAGTTCGACTCCCGCCACGGGCACGGATCGCTTGGCGTGGTACGGCTTTGGGCGCGGCGAGAGCTTGCACGCGCGCGTCACTGGCACGGCGAGCACCACGGCGAGTTATGCGCTGACCTTGGCGAGCACGCCGGTGCAAGCTGTGCAAGTGCCGGGAGCGCTGCTCGAAGGGGTGGTGACCATCTCGACTGCCAACCTTGGGCACAGCACCGATACAGAGATCACGGTCTACGACGCGCAGTGGAACTTGGTGTCCGGCGCGCACAACGATGACGCGGTGGCGGGGGGCTTCACGGTTCCTCAAGCCGAGTTGGTGCGCACGCTGACGCCCGGGCTCTATCACGTGGCGATTGGTGTGTTCAACACCGCGACCGCGAGCAGCGACGCCAATCCTGATGAGGTCTCGCAGAACTCGCCCGTGCTGGAGTTCCCCGAGTGCATTGCTGCGGCCAATCCGTTTGCGGGGCAGGTGCTCGATGTGTCGTTCAGCGATGGTGTGCAGACGCGGGTGATCCAACACACGACCACGCAAGCTTTCGAAGTCTTGTGGCTGGACCTGCTGGTCGCGCCGAACCAAAGCACGGCCTTTTGCTTTGGTGATGGCAGTGGTGCGTCGTGCCCGTGCGGCAACTTGGGCGGATCAGGACGCGGCTGCGCGACGAGCTTTTCCGGCTTGGGTGCGCGCCTGCGCGTCAGCGGTCAGGCTTCGGTGGCGAACGACAGCTTGATGCTGGTCGGCGATGAGTTGTCGAACTCGGTGGTGGTGGTGTTCCAAGGCACCACGCAGCTTAACGGTGGTGCCGGGGTCGCCTTTGGCGATGGCTTGCGCTGCGCGGGCGGCTCTGTGTTGCGCATCGGGTATGTGGCCACCAGCGCCGGCACGATGAGCTATCCGGGATCTGGTCAACAGCCGGTGAGCGTGCGCGGGGCCATTCCCGCGGCCGGTGGATCGCGTGGTTACCAGATTTGGTACCGCAATGTGGCGAACTACTGCACCGCTGCGCCCTACAACCTGAGCAACGGGTTGTGGATCGTCTGGACTCCGTAGCGTCGCCTATCGCATCGGCTGGTGGGATGTGGCACAAGTACGGGTGAGGTGACACCCGTGGATCGCATCCAGATCGACACGACAGCGGCGTTGGCTCTAGGTGTGGACGAGAGTGTGCACGCACACGAGTGCAAGGTGGTGCACGAGTGGATTGACGCGCAGCCCGCGTTCTTGGATCTGGCCGCGTTGGAGGCGGAGTTGTCCGCTGCGGAAGCATGGCACAGCGGCGTGGCAGGCCGTTTCCGTGATGTGGTCGTCGTTGGTGTCGGTGATGCTGCGCGCGCCTCGTCGGCGCTGCGCGCTGCTTTGGTGTCGCCCTTTCAAAATCGCGCCCTAGCGCCGCGTTTGTCGGTGCTGGACGACGATGATCCCGATTTGGTGGGCGAGTACTTGGATGCTTGCGAACCCAGCAGCACGCTGGTGCATGTGGTGTCGCGTTCCGGTGACACACCCAGCACCTTGGCCCAGTGGTTGTTGGTGCGCGAACGCTTGGTACAGGCGTTGGGCGAAGCAGAGCACAAAGCGCATATCGTGGTGTCGACGCGTGATCCGCACGGAGCTTTGGCCGAGGTTGCGCGCCGTGAAGGGTACGCAGCCTTTGGTTTGGGCAGCTCGGACGGGGCCATCGCGTTGTTGTCGAGCGCGGCTTGGCTGGGACCGTTGGTATGCGGGGTCGATGTGCGCGGGCTGGTGGCCGGCGCGTTGAAGACGGCTGAACGCATTGGTGAAGACGGCGGTGAGAACCCGCTGGTGTTGTGGGCCGCGGCCGAGCGCGCTTTCGATCGTGAGCCTACTGTTGCGCGCACCTTGGTGGCGGGGCATCGTCTGCGTGGCCTGGCGGCCCTGACGTCAA
>JBILXQ010000412.1:0-3019 GCA_044378375.1 Planctomycetota bacterium | reverse complement strand
ATCTGGAGCTGGATGCAGGCGAGGACATCGTCGTCTACACCGAAGCACTGACGCGCGTGGCCGAGCGTGTGCGCGCAGGAGAGATTCGCCATGTGCTCGTGCTTTCGGCGCTGCAGAGAGTGATCGATCTTTACGACACTACGGCGCGCCGCCGAAACCACGGGCCACACGCCGACTAGTGCCGCATCATGCACGCGCATAGAGCTCTATCGTGGCTGCTGGCTCTGCTGGCCTGCATTGCATGGACGAACCTTGCGCAGTCCATGGAGAGGCGCTTGATCGTTGCGGGCCCGGATTGGCGCCCGAGTGCCGAGCTGCAAGCGTGTTGGCGGCGCAATGCAGCCCCTAGCGGCTGTAGCTTGTCGTTTGGCGAGAGCTCGGCCCTAGACTTGAGTAGTGGGCAAATGAAGCCGTGCTCACTCGCAGAGACACCTAACGACCCGTGGAGCGAAGCACGCGAACGCGAGGTCACGCAACTGGTAGCGCAAGCGGAACTGATCGAGCTGCATGGCGGCACCTGGCTCGGCTGGTGGCAACGGTGCCTGCCTGACAAGAAGCCTGGTCGCTTGCTGCAAGCACTGCGTGCAGCGCAAGAACGCGGCGTGCTCATCATCGCACGCGGTGAAGCGGCACGCTTTGCAGCGGGCGGGATCGTGAGACCGGAAGATGTGGGGCGCCTCATGCGCGGCCCTCAAGCGCAGGAGCGGCCATGGTGCGTCGCAGGGTACTTGGCTGAAGTACCGGTGTTGCTGGAGTACGAAGATGCAGACTCGCGCGGCGTGGGACGCGTGCTGTATGCAGCGGCGCGCGAACTGCGTCTACACGGCGGACGCGAAGTCGAGCGGGCTTGGGTGGTGCAACGCGCGGGTGCCATCGCCCTCGACCTGAGTAGCGAGCGTGCGTTGGTGTTGGATCTGCCTGTGCTGCGCATTGGATTGGAAGCCATGCGCAAAGTCAGCTCGCTAGAGATGAAGGATGTGGCCCTGACTGTGCTGGAAGCCCCGGCATTCCGTGACACGGTCTGGCGTGGGGAGCGCGCGGAGACGGTGTCCGATGCTGCACCTGATGCATGGCAAGCATGGTTGACACTGCCGCGTGCACCAGGCTTGGCAGGTACGCTGACACAGCCCGCACCTCCTGCACAGGACATGCGTGTACAGACCTTGCTGCGGGCGTTGCGCGAGCCGACAGCCAGCGTGCATAGCGATCGGTACGGCATCGTGGAACGCGGCGCTGGTGCGAACGTGGTGCGTTGGCGTGCCCTTGAGCAGCCGTCGAGTCCAAGCCCCCGATGAGCACACGCACTCTGATCGTGGGCGGCGGCATTGCAGGCCTGGCCGCAGCTTGGGCGCTGGCGCGTGCGGGAGCGCGCTGTGTAGAGCTGCACGAGCAAGACACGCAACTGGCCATGCATGCTTCCTCGCGCAATGCGGCCATCTTGCGCACGCCCATGCCCGACCCCGTGTTGGAAGCAGCGGCACTCGAGGGCGCACAGCTCTTGCGCACACCGCCGCGCGACTTGGGCGCTGACTCGTTCGTCGATGCGAACGGCGTGGTGTTGTTGGGTGATCCGATGCACACACCGTGGCTGCAACGCGTGGTAGCGCGGCCCCAGACCCAAGCACTCCGTGCAGAGCGCTTGCAAGCACTCCATCCACTCGTGCGATCCGTGCAATCCACGATCCAACAGGCCGCTACATGCGTGGAGCAGGCGTGGTTGGTGCCCGATGAAGGCAGCATCCGTCTGGGCGCGTTGCTCACTGCCTTGCGCAGCGCGCTCGAGCACTATGGCGTGCAAGTGCACACAAGGTCCACCATCACGCACTTGGAACCGGGGCGAGGCGCGTACGATGCCCAGCGACGCTTCTATCCGGCGGACAGGCTTGTCGTTGCCACAGGCGCTTGGGCTCAACCGCTAGCAGCCAGCGCCGGCTCCACGCTGCGTTTCCAACCTACGCGTCGTCACCTGCTCATCGCCGAGGCCGGGCGCACGCTGGATGCACGTTGGCCAGTCGTGTGGGCCGAGCAAGCGCCCTTCTACGCCCGCGTGGTGACGCGCGGGCTTTTGCTCTCCAGCTGCGATGAAGTGGCCGTCGATGCACAGCACGCCCCCGTCGATCCGCGCGTGCTCAGCACGATTGTCGAGCGCGCGCACGCGCGTCTGCATGTGCCTTCACAACTTGCAGTGCGTCATGCCTGGAGCTGCCTGCGCACGCACGGACCGAACGAGCGCTTTGTAGTGGGCCCCGACCCGCTGGTGCCGGACTTGTGGTTCTTGGCAGGGCTAGGTGGCCACGGCATCACCTGCGCCCTGCCTACGGCACTCATGCTTGCCGAGTGGATGACACGCGGTACAAGCACGCACCCACTAGCTGCGGCCTTTGGTCCTCAGCGGTAGAGCTCGCCGCCTGTTTGCACGAACTCAGCCGTCTTCTCTTGCATGCCGGCCTGCAGAGCCGCCTGTGCGTCCAAGCCCTTCTGCTTGGCGAACGCACGCACATCCTCGGTGATCTTCATCGAGCAGAACTGCGGACCGCACATCGAGCAGAAGTGCGCTGTCTTCGCGCCTTCGGCCGGCAGAGTCTCATCATGGAAGGCTTGCGCAGTCTCAGGGTCCAAGGACAACGCGAACTGATCCTTCCAACGGAACTCAAAGCGTGCCTTGGAGAGCGCATCATCACGCTCTTGTGCGCGCGGGTGCCCCTTGGCCAAGTCAGCCGCGTGTGCGGCGATCTTGTAGGTCACCACACCCGTCTTCACATCCTTGGCATCCGGCAAGCCGAGGTGTTCCTTCGGGGTCACATAGCACAGCATCGCCGTGCCGTACCAACCGATCATCGCCGCACCGATGGCTGAGGTGATGTGGTCGTAACCGGGCGCGATGTCCGTCGTCAAAGGTCCCAGCGTGTAGAAGGGCGCTTCCTTGCACCACTTCAACTGCTCGTCCATGTTCTCTTTGATCTTGTGCATCGGCACATGGCCGGGGCCTTCGATCATCACTTGCACATCGTGCTTCCAA
>JBILXQ010000410.1:0-3061 GCA_044378375.1 Planctomycetota bacterium | reverse complement strand
GGCGCCTCTGTGGGATAGAGACCGCTGCGCACATACACATCCAAGAAGTTGACACCAATCGCCTCATGACGGATGCGCACTTCGTGCGCTTGAGGTGCGGCCAAGGTAGCCGTGTGCAACTCCAACACTTCGGGACCGCCAGTACGGGCACACACGATGCGCTGCACTGGCAGACTGAGCGCGGTCATGTTCATGCTTCGAGACTTGCCGCCAGCAACGCGTTCTTGAACTCCAAGGCCGTTTGCCAACGCTCGCGCTTGTCCGCCATCAAACCACGCGCGATGGCCTGTTCGAGCTGTCGCGGAACCTCGACTTGCGGTGCGCGCGTGGACATGGACGGCGGACGCTTCTCGAGCTTGCTTTGAAAGACTTCGAGGAAGCTCTTGCCGCGCCACGGCAAGACTCCGCAGGCCAGCTCATACAGCAGGGTCGCGGTGTTGTAGAGATCCGATTGCACATCGGGCGATTCGCCACCGAACTGCTCGAGCGGAGCATAGAACGGCGTGCCGATGAGTGCCGTCTTGTCGCCCAGGTGCTTGGCGCTCCACAGAGCGGGAGTCACGCCACCATCCACCAGCACCGCGAGACCATCACCCGCGATGTGCACGGTGTGTGGCTTCACATCGCCATGCACCAAACCACCCGCATGAATGCGCGCCAAACCGTCCAACAGCTGTGCACCGACGCGTACTACTTTGGAGGCTTCCCACTCGGTGCCTTCGTGGCGCAGCGTGCGCAAGGCCACACCAGGCGGCAAGTCGGTGGCGTAGAGCACACTCCCGTCTTCGTGGCGATCCACGGCGCGCGCGCGCACCACATGCGCATCACGCACCACCAACCAGCGTGACATCGCGGCTGCAAACTCGTCAGCATCCGCGCGCTTCTCGAACATCGCGGTGGGATAGACCTGCAGCTCGCAGGCTGCGCCATCCACATCTTGCGCTTCGAACGTGGCGGCGATGCCGCCTGCTCGGTGCGTCGTAACGATGCGCCAACGATCGAGCAGTACCTTGCCGGGCGCGAGATCGAACAGACTGAGGGAGCGCTTTTGCATGGGTTCAGTAGGCCGTGCGGCCGGAGAGGTAGTCCTTCCACTTGCCGGTCGCGCGCAGATCCGACAACTCCTCGGCGAACTCGTCGAGCTCTTCCTCCAAGGTGTAGTAGTGCGGACTGACGCGGATGCCGGCCCCAGGGCGATGATCCACCAACACACCGCGCGACTCGAGGGCCTTCACAAAGGCAGGACCGTTCTCCTCGGCACGCAAACGCACCGTCAGCGTACCGCCGCGCTCAGAGGCTTTTTCAGGACTGTGGAGCTCGAACCCGCGCGTCAAGAGATCTTGACGGAGGCGTTCCGTCAGGTGCTGGGACCAGGCACGCACATTGGCGGTGCCGACCTGCAGCAACAACTCGTAGCCAGCCGAGGCCTGCAAGAAGCTCGCCACCGACGGCGAACCATGCAGCATGCGCTCGATGCCGCTGGCATAGCGCTGGGCGCCTGTTTCAAAGGCAAAGGGCGCGGCATGCGCAGCCCAACCTGTGATGCGCGGCTCCAACTTGGGCAGCAGCTCGGGCCGCACATACAAGTAGCCCGCACCCGGGCCACCGCACAACCACTTGACGGAACCACCA
This sequence comes from Planctomycetota bacterium, assembly GCA_044378375.1. Classification (GTDB taxonomy): domain Bacteria; phylum Planctomycetota; class UBA1135; order UBA1135; genus SXXH01. Next base: position 1,429 of record JBILXQ010000410.1, on the reverse strand, counting down.
CAGACCATGTCGACACCCGTGGCCTGCACATCGACAGGCACGGTACCAAGCGACTGGTACGCATCCAGCAGGACCAACGCGCCCACTTCTTTGGCACGACGACAGATCGCGGCCACATCTTGGATGTAGTGACTCTTGTAGGTCACATGACTGATGGGAACGATGGCGGTGCGCTCGTCAATCGCCTCCAACAGGCGCGCCGTATCCACGCGAATGCCATCGGTAGGCACGGTCACCACTTCAGCGCCGTACTTCTTCCAGCCTTCCCACACATACATGTTCGTGGGAAAGTTCATGTCGGTGTAGACCACTTTGTTGCGTGGCCCGGTGAAGTCCAAGGCACTGGCAACCAAGCCTTGAATCACCGAGACATTCTGGTGCATCACGACCGAACCCGCGGGCGCGTTCATGAGCTGAGCCAGCAAGTTGCCGACGCGCACCGGCGCATCCCACCAACCCTCGGCCCAAGCGCGCACACCGCGCGTTTCCCACTGGTCGCAGAACTCCATCAGCTTGGTGCGCGCGCCGATGGGCATAGCCCCCAGCGAGTGATTCACCAGATAAGTCGTGCTAGCGAGAATCGGGAACTGATCGCGCCAGTCTTCCGGATCGTGCGTTGTGGTCATCATGGCGCTCAGGCTTTCTTGTCGAGACCGGTGAGTTGATCGTCAGGGATCACGAGACGCTCGACCGGCTTGCCGTGCGTGATGTGGCTGTCGATGATCTCGTCAACATCCGCAGGCGTCACGCCGCCGTACCACACTTGCTCGGGGTACACGACAACCACGCAACCTTTGGCGCATTGGTCCAAGCACAGAGCCTTGTTGGGGCGCACGCGCCGCTTGTAGCCGCGCGCAAACAGCTTCTCTTTGAAGGCCGCGGCGACCTCATGGCCGCCTTTGCCTGCGCAATCGCCGCGCGGGTCATCTTTGCCGCGGTCATTCACACACACGAACACATGTCGCTCGAACTTTGCCATGGTTGTCCTCAGCCCAAGATTTGCTTGGCTAACACGAGTTTTTGTACTTCGCTGGTGCCTTCGTAGATGCGCAAGGCGCGCACATCGCGCCACAAGCGCTCGACGATTTCGCCGCGTTTGACACCGAGGCCGCCGAAGTGCTGCACCGCGCGATCACAGACCCACGAGGCACCTTCGGTCGAGTAGTACTTGGCGCGCGCCACAGCGGCCGTGGCATCCGCGCCTTCGTCGACCAAGCGAGCCGCTTCGTCCACCAACAACTCGGCAGCGCGCACGCGCACATCCATATCGGCGATGTCGAAGCGCAGCGCTTGGAAGCTCGCGAGTGGTTTGCCAAACTGCTTGCGCGCACGCAGGCGATTGCACGATTCGTGCAAGGCGCGACGCGCGAAGCCATTGGCCGCGGCAGCCACCGAGGTGCGGAAGCGCGCCAACACCGACAAGGCCAAG
>JBILXQ010000409.1:0-3070 GCA_044378375.1 Planctomycetota bacterium | reverse complement strand
GGTTTCGCGGCTGAAGTGTTCGAGACCCTGGCCGAGTTGGACGTGTCGCCGCGCCTTGTCAGCTATGGAGCCACTGGCAACAACCTCTCCTTTGTGGTCGACACAGCCAGTCTGTCCAAGGTCGTGACGGCCCTCCATGCCAAGCTGTTCGAGCGCGAAAGCTGAGAGCCGCTCGTGCTCGTACTGATCGACAATCACGACTCGTATGTGCACAACTTGGCACAGCTACTGCGGACCTTGGGTGCCGCCGTACGCGTGCTACGCAACGATGCTTGCACGCCGGGCGACATCTGGGCTTTGCGCCCCACCGGCTTGGTCTTGTCTCCGGGCCCCGGGGCCCCTGCGCAAGCGGGCGTACAGCCGCAGCTGCTGCGCGAATTGCCGGTCGACTTGCCCACCTTCGGCGTGTGTTTAGGACACCAAGGACTGCTGGAAGAGGCCGGTGCCCGCATCATCCAGGATGCACAACCAGTGCATGGGCGCACCTCGCGCGTGCGGCACGATGGTTCGACTTTGTTCCGTGGTGTGCCTTCGCCGTTTGAAGCCATGCGCTACCACTCACTGATCGTGGACGAGCCCACCATCCGCAGCCCGTGGCGCAGCACCGCGTGGACGGAGACCGGCGTGGTGATGGCTTGTGAACACGCGTCGTTGCCGCGCTTTGGTGTGCAGTTTCACCCAGAGTCCTTCCTAACTCCCGAGGGAGCGCGCATCGCTGCGAACTTCCTTGCCGTATGCTCGCAGCCATGGATGCCCAGACAATGATGGTGCCCAAACAATGACATCTCTGACCTATGCAGAGTGGCGCCACCACATCAGCGCCGAGTCCAGCAAGCGTCGACGCGTGCAAGATCCGGAACGCTTGCGGGACTTGGTGCATGTGGACTCGTGGAGGCGCGAGCGCTTCTTGGCAGCGACGCAAGCACCTCGTTTTCTGGCTTTGCGTCAACGTCGCGCTGTGCCATGGAGTGCGCACACGCTGAGTGAAGAGCCTGAGCCCGGCCGCTTTGCGCCGGTGCGCACAGCAGCTACCGGTCCGCGCTGGCACGCACGCTTGGCAGATGCCAAACCCCACGCGAAGTTCGTCTATGTAGGCACAGACCCGCTGCGCGACCAAGGAGCGTTGGAAGACCTGCGTGCCTGTGAGTTCGCACGCCTGCATCGCGTGCGCGATGGCGGTGTCCTCGACGAGGACATGGTGCTCGAAAGCTTCCTCTACGGTGCGGACTCGATCGTGCTGGAGGCCGCGTTGCTGGAGGATGCCCAACTTGCCCACCTGCGTGCATTCGTACGCGAGTTGGGCGCAGCGGTGCATATCGTGGTACGCCAAGCAGCCGATGCTGCCCGTGCTGTGGCCGTTGAGCCCGAAGCCATCCTTGTCGACGCGCGGCACCCGTTCACAGGTCAAGTAGATGCGACACTGCACACGCAAGTGCTACCGACTCTGCCGAAGACAGTGATCGCCCTCGCCGCGGGTGGCCTCGATACAAGCGCACAACAAGCTGGCATCTGGGCCCTGGGAGCGCGTGGACTGGTGCTCGGCGACGAGCCTGCGGCGGCTGTAGATTGGTCTGCGAGTGCGCTCCATCCCTAGAGCACCGCTGGTGCACCGCTGCCGCGTGGCCTTGGTACGCTTGGCGGCTTGTTTGGGACGCACACGTGTCCACACCGAAGGCACCACACAGTGCAGACTCGGCCAATGGGCCGTGTACACCGAAAGCCCCCAAGCGGATGGGCGCATCGCACGCACTTGGCGCTGGAACCACACACTCCAGAGCGAAGTGCTGCAAGTGAACGCCCAGGGCCAACGAGTCCGAGATGGCGAGTGCGTGGAATGGCGCACAGAGAGCGCGCGCTACGAGACCTCACATTGGGTCATGGGCGAGCGCCATGGCCCCTTCCGCCTGCTATGGCCCAATGGTCGCACACGCGCCTATGGGAGCTTCGTGCATGGCCGCGCCGATGGAGAGTGGTGGTTCACCACGCGCGACGGTGCGCTGGATCGTGCACGCACAGGCTTGTGGCGCGATGGCCACCGCATCGGTGGCCTCAAAGGCTTCAACGACTGGCTAGGCAGTCCCTAGCCGCTTACTTGGAGATCAGGAAGTGCGCGATGTCATCATCGCGCATGACGTAGTCGCGGCCTTCCACACGCAGCTTGCCCGCGGCCTTGATGCCGGCTTCGCTGCCATAGGCGACCAAGTCGTTGACGGAGTACACCTCTGCACGGATGTAGCCCTTCTCAAAATCGGTGTGGATCTTGCCGGCCGCCACAGGGCCAGTGTCACCCTTGTGGATCGTCCAGGCTCGGATCTCGATCTGGCCCGCAGTGAAGAAGGTCTGCAGACCCAGCAAGTTGTACGCCGAGCGAATCAAGCGATTGAGCCCGGGCTCCTGCATGCCCAACTCGGCCAAGAAGGCACCGCGATCCTCAGCCGGCATGCGCATCAGCTCGCCTTCGATGTCGCCGCAGATCGGCAGCATTTGCGCGCCTGTGGCAAGCGCATGAGCGCGCACGATGGCTGCCTCGGGCGAGGTCCCCTCCATATCGTCATCCGACACATTCGCGACGTAGAGCACCGGCTTGATCGTGATCAAGAACAGCGGATCAATGGCCTCGCGCTCTTGCGGCGTCCAGCTCATGCCACGCAACGACACACCACGCTCGAGTGCGTCCTTGGCCTTCTCGAGCGCCACCTTCTGCGCCATGGCGTCCTTGTCCTGCGCCTTGGCCTTCTTGGCCACGCGCTCGACGGCCTTGGACACCGTCTCGAGGTCCGCCAGCTGCAGCTCAAGCTCGATGATCTCAATGTCGCGCTTGGGGTCGACGCTGCCCGACACGTGGATGATGTCGCCCTTCTTGAAGCAGCGCACCACGTGCAGGATGGCGTCACATTCCTTGATGTTGCCGAGGAACTTGTTGCCTAGACCTTCCCCTTGCGAAGCACCCGCCACCAAGCCGGCAATATCGACGATCTTGACACTCGTCGGCACGATGCGATCGGTCTTGATGTACTTGTGAATGATGCTCAAGCGCTCATCCGGCACATCCACCACACCTACATTCGGC
>JBILXQ010000408.1:0-3072 GCA_044378375.1 Planctomycetota bacterium | reverse complement strand
CAACGCGGCTGTAAAGCGCGCTTGCAGGATCGCGGGCTCAAGCGTGCTGCCCGACTTGCTGGCGACAAGCACCAAAGTCTTGGTGAAGTCCAGCGAACGCTCAATGCGCGCCACTTGCGACGGATCGGTGGAATCCAACACCGTCAAGCGCGGGAACCCCGCAGCCGAACCATAGGTACGCGCCAAAACCTCGGGGCCCAGGCTCGAACCACCCATCCCCAACAACAACACATCTGTCAAGCCTTCTTGACGGACAGCCTGCGCAAAGGCGCGCAAGGCGGCCACTTGAGCCGCACCCGCCGACGGCGCATCCAACCACTTGAGCCATTTAGCCTCGTCGCCATTGGTCCACACGCCCGCATCGCGGGCCCAAATGCGCGCATTGCGCTGCTCCTTGGTCCAACGCTCGGTCGTGGCCGTCACCGCCGCACGCAAAGCCGGCGCACACACCACACCGTCACTGCCCGGCAAGGCCGCCAGCAAGTTCGTGAACGCATCGCCAAAGGCCTTCAAGCCCTCGCGCAGCAACTGATCGGTGACCGCATCCAGATCGATGCCTGCGGCCGCCACCTTCTCGAGCGTGCGCTTGGCCCCGGCCACATCCTTGGTCAAGGTCTCGGCGACCTTGCCATGATCCATGAAGGCCGCGATCGTCGCCGGCGGCGCGGTGTTCACCGTCTGCGTGCCGAGCAACTCGTCGACATAGAGCGTGTCGCGGTACTTGGGGTTCTTGGTGCCGGTGCTGGCCCACAACAAACGCTGGGCTTGCGCGCCCTTGCTGTGCAGCGTTTTCCAACGCGCGCTCTTCATCACCTTGGACCAATGGTCGTAGGCCAGCTTGGCATTCGCGATCGCCGTCGCGCCCAGCAGGCATGTCTGGCCCATGCGCTCCAGCTCTTTGTCGACCGCGGTATCAATGCGCGACACAAAGAAGCTCGCCACGCTGGCAATGCCCTCGAGCGGTAAACCACGCTTGACACGCGCTTCCAAGGCCTGGAGATGACGCTCCAACACTTCGGCGTAACGACTGCGCGCAAACAGCAGCGTGACATTCACGCTGACACCGGCCTCCAACAAGCGCCCGGCGGCTTCCACACCCGCGCTGGTGCCGGGAATCTTGACCATCAGGTTGGCGCGATCCACGCGCTGCTTGAGGTGCAAGCCCTCCGCCACCATGGCCTCGACGCTGTCGCCCGCATGCAGCGTGACCTCCAGCGACACATAGCCGTCCATTCCTTTGGACGCGGCATGCAGCGGCTGCAGCACATCGCACGCATCGCGAATGTCGCGCACGGCGAGGTCCTCGTACAACTCGAAGGCACTCGCCAGCGGGTTCTTGGCACGCAACGCTGCGATCGCCGGCCCGTACTCGGCACCTTCCTTGAGCGCCTTCTCAAAGATGCTCGGATTCGAGGTCACACCGCGAATGCCATCAGCCACCAACTGCTTGAGGCCGCCGCCATCGATCAGCGCGCGCGAAATCGAGTCGTACCAGAGGGACTGACCTAGGGCGTGTGCTTGCTGCAGATTGTTCATGTCTACTTTCCTTCAGCCACGCGGCGCGCTTGCGCCACGACATTGTCCACGGTCAGACCAAAGTGCTTCATCAACGCCCCCGCAGGTGCCGAGGCGCCGTAACCGCTCAAGCCCACGAACGCGCCGCGCGCGCCGAGGAACTGGTCCCAACCCATGCGCACACCGGCCTCGACCGCCACGCGCGCCGCAATCGTCGGCGGCAACACGCTGTCGCGATAAGCCGCATCTTGCTGCGCAAACAGCTCCCACGACGGCATCGACACGACGCGCGTCGGCAAGCCGCCGGCATCGAGCACCTTCTTGGCCTCGACGCACAGCGCGACTTCGGAACCGCTCGCCAGCAACACAACTTGCGGATTCGGCGCATCCAACAACACATACGCCCCGCGCGCCACACCACTGGCCGGCGCGCACACGCTGCGATCGAGTGTCGGCAATGCTTGACGCGTCAACACCAACGCAGTCGGGCCAGTGCGGCGCAACAACGCCACCCGCCACGCTTCGCTCGTCTCGTTCGCATCACCGGGCCGCAGCGTCACCAAGCCCGGCATCGCGCGCATCGCGGCCAACTGTTCGATCGGCTGGTGCGTAGGCCCATCCTCGCCCACGCCGATCGAATCGTGCGTGAACACATGCACCACCGGCACTCCCATCAACGCCGACAAACGCAGCGCCGGCCGCAAGTAGTCACAGAACACCAAGAAGGTCGCGCCATACGCGCGCAACCCACCCAGCACCATGCCGTTCAACAACGACGCCATCGCGTGCTCGCGAATGCCGTAGTGCACATTGCGACCACCCGGCATCGTTGCCGACAAATCGCCCGCGCCCTCCATGCTCAAGCGCGTCTTCGTCGACGGTGTCAAATCGGCTGAACCACCGACCAGCCACGGCACATGCTTGGCCAACGCCTCCAACGCCTTGCCACCGGCATCGCGCGTCGCCATGCCCTTGGCATCCGCAGGATGCACCGGCAAGTGCGCATCAAAGCCCGCCGGCAACTCGCCGCGCCACGCCATCTCGACCTCGCGCGCTTGCTCGGGATGCGCCGCGCTCCACTGCGCATGCTGCTGCTCCCAATCGCGGCGCAAGCGCGCCCCACGCGCACCGAGCTTCGTCGCGAACAACTCGCGCACACCCGCCGGCACATGAAAGCTCAAGGCCGGATCCCAGCCATAGCGCACCTTGGTCGCCGCCACTTCGTCCACGCCCAACGGCTCACCGTGCGCGTGATTCGTGTCCTCTTTCTTCGGCGAACCGAAGCCAATCTTGGTCTCCACGATCACCAAGGTCGGCTTGCTCGTCTCGGCGTACACCGCATGCCACGCTTGCGACAACGCGCCCAGATCATTCGGCTGCGTCACGCGCAACACGGCCCACCCCAGCGCCTCAAAGCGCGCCGCCACATCTTCGCTGAACGCCAAATCCGTGCGCCCCTCGATCGTGATGCGGTTCGAGTCGTACACCCAGCACAAGTTCGCCAAGCGCAAGTGCCCCGCGATCGAAGCCGCCTCGTACGCCACGCCCTCCATCACA